>NZ_JBSHBN010000046.1:0-57152 GCF_053612025.1 Kitasatospora sp. NPDC054768 | reverse complement strand
CGCCGGCACCGCCCCGCCCCCGCCTACAGCGCGCTGCGCTCCACCCGCCGCCGCTTGATCGTGCGGAAGCGCCGCGCCACCTGCCGGGCCAGGTCGGCCGCGCCGACCAGGCCCGCCTCGTTGCCGAGGGCGGCGTGCACGATGGCGGCCTCCGGACGGAACCCGCGCCCGGTGAGGGTGCGGCGGAAGGTGTCCCGGGCCGGGCCGAGCAGCAGGTCGCCCGCCTCGGAGACCCCGCCGCCGATGACGAAGCGGCCGGGGTCCAGCGCGGCGGCCAGGTTGGCGATGCCGACGCCGAGCCAGGTGCCGACCTCGTAGAGCAGCTCGGTCGCGGTCGGGTCGCCGTCCTGGGCGGCCTCGGTGACCAGCGGGCCGGTGATGCCCTCGACCGTGCCGCCCGCCCGGGCCAGCAGCGGCTGCACCACCGGCGACTCCTCGGCGACCAGCTCGCGCGCGTCGCGCACCAGCGCGTTGCCGGAGGAGTACTGCTCCCAGCAGCCCCGGTTGCCGCACGGGCAGCGGTGGCCGCCGGGCAGCACCTGCATGTGCCCGAACTCGCCCGCCAGGCCGTACTTGCCGCGGTCCACGTAGCCGTCCCGGACCACCGCGCCGCCGATGCCGGTGCCCAGGGTGAGCATCACCATGTGGTCCTCACCGCGCCCGGCGCCGAAGCGCCACTCGGCCCAGGCGGCCGCGTTGGCGTCGTTCTCCACGATCACCGGGAAGCGCAGCCGCTCGCTGAGCGCCTCCCGGAGCGGCTCGTTGCGCCAGTTGAGGTGCGGGGCGAACAGCACCTTGGAGCGGTCGGCGTCGACCCAGCCGGCCGCGCCGATGCCGACGGCGTGGACGTCGTGCCGGTCGGCGAGCTGGAGCACCAGCTCGACGATGACGTCCTCGACCACCTTGGGGCTCTTGCTCTTGTGCGGCGTGTCCGTGCGCAGCTTCTCCAGCACCTTGCCCTCGCCGTCCACCACCCCGGCGACCACCTTGGTGCCGCCGATGTCGACGCCGATGGTGGGCAGCCGCAGTATCCCGGCGGGCAGGGCGCGGCGGCGGCGCTCGGCGCGCGGGCCGAGGCCGAGCAGGGTGGGCAGGACGGGTGGCCGGGTGCTGCCTTGGGAGCTGGTCACGGCTGCGGACGCTCCTCGCCTGGGTCGGGGTCACGGGGGTCGGGCTCACGGGGGTCGGAGACGGAGGGCCGGGCCAGCTCGTGCGAGAGCTCGGCGAGGTCGGAGCCCCCGGCCATCTCGGTGGTGAGCTGTTCGAGGCCGATCTCGGCCCGCGGGTGGCTGCCCGCCATCCGACCCCGCTTGAGCAGGGTGAAGTGGTCGCCGACCAGGTACGCGTGGTGCGGGTTGTGGGTGATCAGCACGACCCCGAGCCCGGCGTCGCGGGCGGCGGTGACGTACTTGAGCACCACTCCGGACTGCTTGACGCCGAGCGCGGCGGTGGGCTCGTCCAGGATCAGCACCCTGGCGCCGAAGTGCACCGCGCGGGCGATGGCCACGCACTGGCGCTGCCCGCCGGAGAGGGTGCCGATCGGCCGGTCGACGTCGTACAGGTCGATGCCCATCCTGGCGAGCGCCTCGCGGGTGGTGGCGCGCATCCCGTCGGCGTCCAGCCGCAGGCCGCCCCAGCGGCGCGTGCCCTGCTCGGAGCCGAGGAAGAAGTTGCGCCAGACCGGCATCAGCGGGACGACCGCGAGGTCCTGGTAGACGGTGGCGATGCCGCGCTCCAGGGCCTGGCGCGGGGAGTCCAGGCGGACCTCCTCGCCGCCGACGGTGAAGGTGCCCTCGTCGTGCTGGTGCAGCCCCGCGATGATCTTGATCAGGGTGGACTTGCCGGCCCCGTTGTCGCCGAGCACGCAACTGATCTCGCCGGCCCGCAGGGTCAGCGAGACGTCCTGCAACGCGCGGACGGTGCCGTAGCTCTTGCCGACGCCCTCCAGGGAGAGCAGTTCGGTGCCCGCCGCGGCCGCGCTCGTCATGTCCGTGCTCATCGCGGCCCCCGCTCGGCCCGGCGCTTGACGTAGGCGTTCAGCAGCGCGGCCAGCAGCAGCATCGCACCGAGGAAGAACTTGAACCAGTCCGGGTTCCACTGGGCGTAGATGATCCCCTTGCTGACCATGCCGAAGATCAGCGCGCCGAGCGCGGAGCCGACCACCGAGCCGTAGCCGCCGGTGATCAGGCAGCCGCCGATGACGGCCGCGACGATGTAGATCAGCTCGTTGCCGACGCCCTCGCCGGACTGCACGGTGTCGAAGGAGAACAGCAGGTGCTGGCCGAGCACCCAGGCGCCGAAGCCGACGCCCAGGTAGAGCAGGGTCTTCGTCCGGGCGACCGGCACGCCGACCGCGCGGGCCGCCTCCGCGTCGCCTCCGACCGCGAAGATCCAGTTGCCGAAGCGGGTGCGCAGCAGCACCCAGCTGCCGACCGCGAGCAGGCCGAGCCACCACCAGACGGTGGCCTTGATCGTCAGCCCGCCGACGGTGACCTCGGAGGCGAACAGCCAGCGGCAGGAGGCGAAGCCCTCCATGTCGGAGATCGACTTGGTGGAGACGGTGCCGGAGATCGCCTTGGTGACGCCCAGGTTGGCGCCGGTCAGCATCAGGAAGGTGCCGAGCGTGACGATGAAGCTGGGCAGCCTGGTGCGGCCGAGCATCCACCCGTTGAACCAGCCGACGGCCAGCGTGGTCGCCAGCGAGACCAGCACGCCGACCCAGGTCACCGCGGTGAACTGGTACGAGACCATCGAGGAGGTCAGCGCCGCGGTGGTGACCAGCACGCCGGCCGAGAGGTCGAACTCGCCGCCGATCATCAGCAGCGAGACCGGCACCGCCATGATCCCGATGGTGGAGGCCGCGTACAGCACGGTGCCCAGCGAGGAGACCCGCAGGAAGGGTTCGGCGACGGCGGCGAAGACCACGAAGACCGCGACGGCGGCGATCAGCGCGCCCAGCTCGGGGCGGGCGAGGAGCCGCCGCAGGGCCGCCGGGCGGCCGTCGACCAGGCCGTCGTGGGCGAGGAGGTCGGGGCTGCTCACCTGGTCCCCCTCGCGACGTACTCGGCGAGCGCGTCGGCGTTGTCCTTGGTCAGGATCTGCGGACCGGTCTCGACGGGCTTGCCGCCCCCGAGCATGTTCAGGTTGTACTTGTACAGCCAGATCAGGTCGACGCCCGTGTAGCCCTGGAGGTAGGGCTGCTGGTCGACGGCGAAGCCGACGCTGCCGGACTTGAGCCCGGACACCACCTGGGTGCCCAGGTCGAAGGTGTCCAGCTCGACGCTGCGGCGGGCGTCCTGGACGGCCTGGAGACCGGTGGCGGCCATCGGGCCGGAGAGGGTGAGCACGGTGTCGATGGCCGGGTCGGCCTGGAGCTTGGCGGAGATCGCGGCGCGGGCGTCGGGCATGTCGACGCCGTTGACGTAGAGCACCTGGAAGGCGCCGCCGGCCTTGGACTGGGCTCCGGAGCAGCGTTGCTCCTGACCGACGTTGCCCTGCTCGTGGATCACGCAGAGCACGTTCTTGCGGCCGCGCGAGGCCAGCTCGGCACCGGCCGCCCGGCCGGCGGTGGACTCGTCCTGGCCGATGTGGGTCAGCGCGCCGAACTTCTGCGAGAACTCCTGGCCGGAGTTGATGGTGATCACGGGGATGCCCGCGGCCTTGGCCTTGCCGAGGACGTCGGCCATGGCGTCGCCCTTGGCGAGGGTGACCAGCAGGCCGTCGACCTTCTGGTCGATGGCGGCCTGGACGAGCTGGACCTGGTTCTGGGTCTGCGCGTCGTTGGAGTACAGGAAGGTGATGTTGTCCTTGGCGGCGGCCTGCTCGGCGCCCTTGCGCACAGTGTCCCAGAAGGCGTCGCCGGCTCCGGCGTGGGTCACCATGGCGACCTTCCAACGCGGGGTGGTGACGGCGCTGCCGCCGGTGGCCGCGGCCTTGGCGCGGGCCTCCTCGGCGCGTCTGCCTCCGGTACTGCTGCAACCGGCCGCGGTGACCGCGAGTGCCAGGACGGCGCACACGGGCCAGAAGCGGCGGGACGGGCGAAAGCGGGTGATGCTCATCCCCATAGTCTCCCTTCCCTGGTCGCGCGGGATCGCACCGCCTCGCCCGGCAGGCCCGATGGCCTGGGAGGTAAGGTGCCCCGGGGGACCTTTCCTGGTAGTTCGCTGAACATCTGGTCCGGACGACGTCTGTCCGGGTGGCAGACTTAGGCGCCGATCCGAACGGGTTCATCGCGAGAACGTGATGTTCCTCTCAGGTTCCGCACAGATTCGGACGGCAACCGATCATCGGTCCATCACCGTCTGATGCCATTGACGTGCGTTCGGGCGAGTGGGGCCCGGGCGGCGTGCGACCCGATACGAGAACTCGATGGAACTGACAGGTACGCCATTCTTCCTCCTCACCGTCATCCTGGTGCCGGTGTCCATCACAGTGGCGCTGCTGTTCTGGGGGAAGGTCGGCGGCCCGCAGCCGGTGCGCTACCTCACCCGGATCGTCATGATCATGTTCTGCCAGGTCACGGCCGTCCTGATGGTGTTCGTGATGGTCAACAACGCCAACCTGATCTACGGCAACTGGGACGACCTGCTCGGCACCGGGAACCACGTCCGCGCGGTGCCCGTCCTGACGCCGGTCGACCCGGCCGCCACGGCGGGCCAGGGCGGTGAGGCCGCCAAGGAGCCGCCGAAGGTCAAGCAGAGCTTCGGCGGCGTGAACGACCCGCTCGTCCCGAACGACGTGCAGCGGACCGAGCTCAAGGGCCAGGTGTCCGGGGTCGACGGCGAGGTGCTGGTCTGGCTGCCGCCGCAGTACAACGACCCGGCGTTCAAGGACAAGAAGTTCCCCGTGGTCGAGCTGATCCCGGGCTACCCCGGCTCCTCCTCCACCTGGTACGGCACCCTCAAGGTCTCCGAGCAGCTCAAGCCGCTGATGCAGCAGGGCAAGGTCGCCCCGTTCATCCTGGTCTCGCCCCGCACGAAGCTGCTGAACAACCAGGACGCGGGCTGCACCGACATCCCCGGCAAGATCAACGCCGACGCCTGGGTCACCCGCGACGTCCCGCAGATGGTGCTGGACAACTTCCGGGCGGACCCGTCCGCGGACCGCTGGGCGATCGCCGGCTACTCGGCCGGCGCGCACTGCGCCGCCAAGCTGTCGCTGTCCCACCCCAACCGGTACCGGGCCGCCATCGCGATGTCCGGCTACAACGACCCGGCCCAGGAGCCGGACTCCCTGGTCGGCAAGGACGCCAAGCTGCGCGAGGCCAACAACCCGGTCAACATCCTGAAGACCGCCCCGCAGCCGCCGAAGGTCGCCCTGCTGGTCAGCGGTTCCAAGGGCGACGGCTACGAGGACGGCGAGGCGATCCGCGCCGCCGCCAAGGCCCCGACCACCGTCCAGGTCGAGGAGGGCACCGGCCCGCACACCACCGAGCAGTGGAAGAAGATGGTTCCGGCCGCTTTCCTGGGGTTGCCCTCGTTTCTCCGGGTGCTGTGGGCCGGCGGCCCGCCGCCACCCGTCGGGGCGGCCCCCGCCCCGCCCGGGGCCGCGCCGGGCCCTGCCGCATGTCCGGGCGCGGCGTCAGGCCAGCTCCAGCGCCAGATAGAAGTCCACCCGGTCCTCCAGCCGGGAGAGGTCACGCCCCGTCAGCTCCTCGATCCGGCCGATCCGGTACCGCAGGGTGTTCACGTGGACGTGCAGCTGCGCGGCGCAACGGGTCCAGGAACCGTCCGAACGCAGGAAGGCCTCCAGGGTGCGGACCAGGTCCGCCTGGTGCTCGATGTCGTACGCGATCACCTTGTCCAGCAGCCGGCCGCGGAAGGCGCGGCGCACCTCGTCCGGGACGGCGGCCAGCAGCAGCACGTGCGAGGCGAGCTCCTCGGGGCCCGCGACGCAGACCCGGCCGACCCGGGAGGCGGCGATCCGGCGGGCATGCCGGGCCTCCTCCAGGGCGCCGCGCAGACCGCCGGCCCCGGAGGCGGGGGCGGAGACCCCGAGGGTGATCCGGCCCTCCGAGCCGAGCCCGGCCGCCAGCGGGGCGAGCAGCTCGCGCAGGGCGTCGGCGGGCACCGGGCCCTCCGGGGCGGGCAGCACCACCACGGCACCGGTGCCCGTCCCGGCGACCAGGGCGCGGTCGGTGGCGCCGCCGAGCGCCTCCTCCAGCACCGCCCGTACGGTGCCCTCCGGCAGGCCGGCGCCCTCGGCGCTGAGCACCAGCCAGGAGCCTTCCTGCGCCCGGGACTTGGGATCGGGGACCTCGTAGCCGACGGCCATCGCCGAGGAGGCGTACAGGGTGCGGCTGATCTCGGCCGGGTCGGCGTCGCGGCGCAGCAGGGCGAGCACCTCGTCGGCGAGGCGGCGGCGCAGCCGGCGGCCCTCGTCGCGGCGGTGGCGCTCGGCGGCCACCAGCCGGGCCAGGTTCTCGGCGAGCTGCTGGCGCTTGGCGGTCCACTCGGTGACGTCGCCGGCCACCGCGAGCACCCAGTCGACGAGCGGCGCGTCGTGCTCGGCGGAGACCGGGGCGGGCAGCAGCGAGTAGGAGCCGGCCGCCAGCCGGGCCCGGTGCGGGGGGCGGCGGCGCTGGCGCTGGGCGGCGAGGTGGGCGCGGACCAGCTGGTCGCGGTCCTGGGCGGAGAGCCGTTCGGCGGGGCCCGCGATCACCGCGCCGGTCGGGGTGAGCACCCAGCAGTCCAGGTCGAGGTCACCGCCGAGCAGGTCCAGCACCGCGTCCAGTCCACCGCCGCCGGCCGCCGAGACCAGCAGGCGGTGCCGGTCGACCAGGGCGGCGAGGTCGGCCGCGCGGTCCGCGGAGACCTGGCGGCCGATGAACTCGGTGACGGTGCCGAAGGCGATGTCGTCGGGGACGGCGAGCAGCGGCATCCGGTGCCGCCGGCAGGCCTCGACCAGGTCCTCGGGCACCGGGCCGACCTCGGCCTCGCCGGCCGCCAGGGCCACCGCGCCGCCGGCCGCCAGGGTGCGGACGAAACGCTCGGAGTCGGCCGGGACGGTGCGCCAGAGCATGCCGGTGAGCACCAGTTCGCCGCCGTGCAGGTAGCGGCCCGGGTCCTGGAGGTCCGTCGTCATCACGCCGCTGACCTGCCGGTCCAGCTCTTCCTCGGCCGCGAGCAGGCGCAGTCGCGGGGCACCGGGGGCGAGCAGGTCACGGACGCGCATCCGCGGACTCCTTAACGGGGCTTGGGGGGAGGGGTGAAGGGGTAACGATAGGGCCTGACCGAGCGGGCGTGCGCGCGGGTCCGTAGCCCGCGCATCCCGGCCGGACTACGGTCGTAGGTAGCACCCGGCGAACACCCGGGCTGCGAGATTCCCCTCCTTAGAGGAACGTACAGGATGCCGGGCGGGCTCACAGCCGGGGCTTCATGCCATCGGTGACTGCCAGTGGGCCGCGTCACAGCGGTTCACTGGGCGACACGCCGCCGGACACCCGGCGGGCGAAGACTTGAGGAGACACCCGCATGGAGTTCCTTCGGCCCGCCACCTGGGACGAGGCACTCGCGGCGAAGGCCGAGTACCCGACCGCGCTGCCCCTTTCGGGCGGCACGGACGTCATGGTCGAGCTGAACTTCGACGTGCACCGGCCATCCGCGATCCTCGACCTGAACCGCATCACCGAGCTCACCGAATGGTCGAACGACGGCGGCGGCGTGCGGCTCGGCGCCGCGGTCCCGTACGCCCGGATCATCGCGGAGCTGTCCGGTCCGCTGCCCGGGCTGGCACTGGCGGCCCGCACCGTCGGATCCCCCCAGATCCGCAACCGCGGCAGCGTCGGCGGCAACCTCGGCGCGGCCTCCCCGGCCGGCGACGCGCACCCGGCGCTGCTGGCGGCCGGACGGGACGTGTTCGTCGAGGCGGCCTCGGTGCGCGGCACCCGGCTGATCCCGATCGACGACTTCTACGTCGGGGTGAAGCGCAACTGCCTGGAGGCCGACGAGCTGATCCGGGCCGTGCGGATCCCGGTGGCGGACGGGCCCCAGCAGTTCTCGAAGATCGGCACCCGCAATGCCATGGTGATCGCGGTCTGCGCGTTCGGCTTCGCCCTGCACCCGAAGAACGGAACCGTCGGCACCGGCATCGGTTCGGCCGCCCCCACGCCGCGCCGCGCCGTCGAGGCCGAGGAGTACCTCCGGGGCGTGCTCGCCGAGCGCGGCCTGTGGGAGTCCGGGGAACTGCTGGGCACCGAGGTGGTCCAGCGCTTCGGCGAGCTGGTCAAGGCCGCGGCCTCGCCGATCGACGACGTGCGGGGCACCGCCGACTACCGCCGGCACGCGCTCGCCGTGATGGCCCGCCGCACCCTCACCTGGACCTGGAACGACTACGGCAAGCAGATCAGGAGCGCGGCATGAGGGTCACTTTCACCGCCAACGGCAAGCCGGTCGAGGCCGACGACGTGTGGGAGGGCGAGAGCCTGCTGTACGTGCTGCGCGAGCGGGTCGGCCTGCCGGGCTCGAAGAACGCCTGCGAGCAGGGCGAGTGCGGCTCCTGCACGGTCTACCTGGACGGCGTCCCGGTCTGCTCCTGCCTGGTCGCGGCCGGCCAGGTGCAGGACCGCGAGGTGCGCACGGTCGAGGGCCTGGGCGCGGAGGACGGCGAACTGGGCCTGGTCCAGCAGGCGTTCGTCGACGCCGGCGCCGTCCAGTGCGGCTTCTGCACCCCCGGCCTGCTGGTGCAGACCGACGCGCTGCTGGCCGCCGATCCGCAGCCGAGCGACGACGACATCCGCGAGGCGCTGTCCGGCAACCTGTGCCGCTGCACCGGCTACGAGAAGATCATGGACGCGGTGCGGCTGGCCTCGGCCCGCACCTGCGCGGGAGCGGGGGCCTCGGAATGAGCGGGCGGACGGTCCAGCGGACGATCCAGGGACAGAAGAACCTCCAGAACATCAACCAGGCCTCCAAGGACGGCATCGGCGGCTCCCCGCTGCGCCCGGACGGCAACCTGAAGGTCCGGGGCGAGTTCGCCTACTCCTCCGACCTGTGGCACGAGGACATGCTCTGGGGCACCGCGCTGCGCTCGCCGCACCCCCGGGCGAACATCCTCTCGGTGGACATCTCCGAGGCGCTCAAGGTGCCCGGGGTGTACGCGGTGCTGACGCACGAGGACATCCCCGGCTCGAAGTACTACGGCCTGGAGATCCAGGACCAGCCGGCCCTGGCCATCGACAGGATCCGGTACCACGGCGAGGCGATCGCCCTGGTCGCCGCCGACCACCCGGAGACGGCCCGCCGCGCGGTGAAGAGGATCGCGGTCGAGTACGAGGTGCTCACCCCGATCGTCACCGAGGAGCAGTGCCTCGACCCGGAGACCCACGGGTACGTGCACGAGCCGCACGAGTACAAGTCCCATGCGTACGGCAACATCTGCCACGAGCAGCGGCTGGTCTCCGGCCGCGGCGTGACCGACGAGGTGCGGGCGCTGGCGGACGTGATCGTCAGCGGCGACTACGAGGTCGGCATGCAGGACCAGGCCTTCCTCGGCCCGGAGTCCGGCCTCGCGGTGCCCGCCGAGGACGGCGGCATCGACCTCTACATCGCCACCCAGTGGCTGCACGTCGACCGCCGGCAGATGGCCCCGGTGCTCGACCTCCCGGAGGAGAAGGTCCGGCTCACGCTGGCCGGCGTCGGCGGCGCGTTCGGCGGCCGCGAGGACCTGTCGATGCAGATCCACGCCTGTCTGCTGGCCCAGCACACCGGCAAGCCGGTCAAGATCGTCTACTCGCGGGACGAGTCCTTCTTCGGCCACGTCCACCGCCACCCGGCGCGGATGCACTACGAGCACGGCGCCACCCGGGACGGCAGACTGGTCTTCGCCGACTGCCGGATCGTGCTGGACGGCGGCGCCTACGCCTCCACCTCCCCCGCCGTGGTCGGCAACGCGGCCTCGCTCGGGCACGGCCCGTACGTCATCCCGAACGTGCGGATGCACGCCATCGCCCTGTACAGCAACAACCCGTCCTGCGGGGCGATGCGCGGCTTCGGCGCGGTGCAGGCGGCGTTCGGCTACGAGTCGCAGATGGACAGGCTGGCCGTCGAACTGGGCATGGACCCGGTGGAGTTGCGGCAGCTCAACGCCGTCTCGCAGGGCGACTTCATGCCCACCGGGCAGGAGATCGACGCGCCCGCGCCGGTGGCCGAACTGCTCCGGCGGGCCAAGGAGATGCCGCTGCCGCCGCCGCTGGACACCGAGCACCCGGACATCCGCCGGCTGCCCGGCGCCCTGTCCAACACCTCGCACGGCGAGGGGATCGTGCGCGGCGTCGGCTACTCGGTCGGCATCAAGAACGTCGGCTTCTCCGAGGGCTTCGACGACTACTCCACCGCCCGGGTGCGGCTGGAGGTGATCGGCGGCGAGCCGGTCGCCATGGTGCACACCGCGATGGCCGAGGTCGGCCAGGGCGGCGTCACCGTGCACGCCCAGATCGCCCGCACCGAGCTGGGCGTCGAGCAGGTCACCATCCACCCGGCCAACACCGAGGTGGGGTCGGCCGGTTCGACCTCCGCCTCGCGCCAGACGTACATGACGGGCGGCGCGGTGAAGCTGGCCGCCGAGGCGGTGCGCCGGGAACTGTTCGACCGGGGACGCCGACGCTACGGCTGGACCCACGACGACCTGGTACTGACCGGCGGCAAGGTGGTCTCGGCCGGGACCGGCACGCTGGTCTCCATCGTCGACCTGCTCGGCGACGACGTCATCGAGCAGACCCGCGAGCACCACCACCGGCCCACCCAGCCCTTCGACAAGGAGACCGGCCAGGGCTTCGGCCACGTCCAGTACACCTTCTGCGCCAACCGCGCGGTAGTGGACGTGGACGTGGAACTGGGCCTGGTCAAGGTGGTCGAGCTCACCGCCGTCCAGGACGTCGGCAAGGCACTCAACCCGCTCTCCGTGGTCGGCCAGATCCAGGGCGGCTGCACCCAGGCGCTGGGCCTCGCGGTGATGGAGGAGATCATCGTGCGGGACGGCAAGGTGCGCAACGCCTCCTTCACCGACTACCTGATCCCCACCATCCTGGACACCCCGCCGATCCCGGTGGAACTGCTCGAACTGCCCGACCCCAACGCGCCGTACGGGCTGCGCGGGGTCGGCGAGGCACCGACCGTCTCCGCGACGCCGTCCATCGTGGCCGCCATCCGCAACGCCACCGGGCTGGCGCTCAACCGGATCCCGGTCCGGCCGGAGCACCTGACCACCGAACAGCCCGGCTGAGGCCCGGCCGAACGCCTCGCCGTCGGGCCCGGCCGGGCACCCTGCCGCCGGGCCGACGGCCGGAGTTCGCCCTCCCCGGGGCGGTGACCGTCATCCCCGCCGCCCCGCCGCCCCGGGGCACCCCCACACCCGCCGCCCTGCCCACGCCGGGGTCCGCAGCGGTGCGCACCAGCACCACCCTCGCCCGCACCGCCCGCACTCCACCCTTTCCGCGAGTGCCCCCCGTGAGTCGATACGTCCCCCTGTGCCGCCTCGTTGACCGGCAGTCAGGTCGGCTCGCCCACCCCAACCCCCTTTGACACTTGGGAGTGGACATGACCAGGATCCCCACGGAACCCGGCACCACCGAAGACAGACCCGCCGACGGCGGACCCGCCGCGGACGCCCCCCACCCGTCGTCCCCGGCACCGCGCCCCACCGGCGCACTGGACGCCTACTTCAAGATCTCGGCCCGCGGATCGACCCTCGCTGGCCGGCTGGCCGGTGCTCGTCTTCTGCGTCACCCTGCTGGCGATCTTCGTGCTGATGGCACGCGGCGTCCGCGGCGCGATCCTGATCGGCGTCGCCGGCGGCACCGTGCTCGCGATGATCGTCAACCGGGCCGCGCACGTACCGGCCGAGGCCTGGAAGAACTCGGTGCCGGTCTGGCCCGGCAGCCCGGTCTCGGCACCCGACTTCGGCCTGTTCGGCCACGTCGACCTGTTCGGCGCCTTCGGCGCTCACGGCATGGGCACCACCGCCGCCGTCCGGGATCGTTTCCCGTACGGCGGCGTCTCCCGCTACTGTCGAAACCGTGTAAGGAGCCCCCATGCAGGACATCGCCGAGCAGTTGCGGGCCTGGCACGCGGCCGGCCGCTCCTTCGCCGTGGCCACCGTCGTCGGCGTCTCCGGCAGCGCACCGCGCGACCCCGGGGCGGCGCTGGCCGTGGACGCGGACGGCGAGGCGGTCGGCAGCGTCTCCGGCGGATGCGTCGAGGGCGCGGTGTACGAGCTGTGCCAGGCCGCGATCGCGAGCGGCGAGCCGGCGCTGGAACGCTTCGGGTACAGCGACGAGGACGCCTTCGCGGTGGGTCTGACCTGCGGCGGCGTCCTGGACGTGTTCGTCCAGCCGGTGGTGCCGGGGGCCGACGCCGGGCTGGACGTCGGGATCGCCCGCATCGCGGCCGGCACCCCGGTGGCGCTGGTCCGGGTGATCGCCGGGCCGGGCGGCCTGGTCGGGGCCGTGCTGGCGGTCACCGCCGACGACGTCACCGGCGCGCTCTCCCCGACGCCCTCCACGGTCGGCGGGCTGGAGCGGGCGATCGTCGCCCGGGCCCGGGCGATGCTGGAGGCCGGACGCACCGGCCGGCTCGTGCTCGGCCTCGACGGCCGCCCCTGCGACGAACACGGGCGGGGCACCGTCACCTGCTTCGTCGAGTCGTACGTACCGGCGCCGCGGATGCTGGTGTTCGGGGCGATCGACTTCGCGGCCGCGGTCGTGCGGATCGGCAAGTTCCTCGGCTACCACGTGACCGTCTGCGACGCCCGGCCGGTCTTCGCCACCGCCCGTCGCTTCCCCGGCGCCGACGAGGTGGTGGTCGACTGGCCGCACCGCTACCTGGACTCCCAGCTCGGCCGGATCGACGGACGCACCGTGCTCTGCGTACTCACCCACGACGCCAAGTTCGACATCCCGCTGCTGGAGCGCGCCCTGCGACTGCCGGTCGGCTACGTCGGCGCGATGGGCTCGCGCCGCACCCACCGGGACCGCGTGGCCCGGCTGCGCGAGACCGGGATCACCGAGGCCGAACTCGCCCGGCTGCGCTCCCCGATCGGCCTCGACCTCGGCTCGCGCACCCCGGAGGAGACGGCGGTCTCGGTCGCCGCCGAGATCGTCGCCCACCGGCGCGGCGGCAGCTGCCTGCCGCTGAGCGCCTCGGACGGGCCGATCCACCACGACCTGCCGCGGACGGGAACGGAGGGTGACGAGGGTCGCCCGGCCGACGGCCCGGCACCCCGCCCCCACGCGGCCTGAACCGGGATCGGCTCCGGTACCACGCACGTTGCGTGGCCACCGGCACGGCGGGAGGCCGGAGGCGGCCTACTTCCTCAGCCGCAACGGGCACCGGGCCATGATCTTCGTCGTCGACATCACGGACGAGGCCTCGATCCCGTCCCTCGCCGAGCCGTTCTGGCTTCAGCTCAACGCCACCGTCGACATCCGCCCCTGCATGAACGCCGACGAACTCATGGAGGGGCTCAAGCGGCTCGGCGGCTGAGCGGCCCGGCGGCTGAGCACGGAGGGACGTCAGTCGCTCAGCGCCAGCTTCACGCCGAAGCCCACCACGACCGCGCCGGTCACCCGGTCCATCAGCCGCCGGGCGGCCGGGCGGCGCAGCCAGCCGCGCAGCACCTGGGCGAAGCCCACCAGGACCGTCGACCAGAGCAGGCCCTCCACGACGTGCACGCAGGTCAGCGCCACACCGGCGGCGAAGTGCGGGGCCCCGGCCGGGATGAACTGCGGCAGCACGGCCACGTAGAAGACCCCGACCTTGGGGTTCAGCAGGTTGGTCAGCGTGCCCCGCCGCCAGCCGTGCGCGAACCCGCCGTCCTCCGGCTCCTCCTCGGCCGCCGCCTCGCCGCCCCGGTTGCGCAGCATCCCGATGCCCATCCACACCAGGTACGCCGCGCCCGCCCAGCGCAGGATCTCGTACCCGACCTGCGAGGCGGTCAGCAGCGCCGTCACCCCGGCCGAGGTCAGCGTCCCCCAGAGCAGCGTCCCGGTCTGGATCCCCAGCACGACCCCCCACGCCTGCCGGCGCCGCCCCAGGGCGGAGGTCCGCAGGATCAGCGCGGTGTCGAGACCGGGGGTGAGGGTGAGCAGCCCCACGACGAGGGCGAAGGACCACAGAGCCGTTGTCATCTCCATGGACCTCGATGCTCTCACAGCCCCGGCCGGCCCCCGCCCGCCGGGGCGGACGGTGCCCGGCCGCCTGATCCGTCAGTCCGCCGATCCCGGAGGCACGACCCACTCGGTGGGCTGGCCGGTGACCGCGGCGATCATGTCGAAGTCACCGTCGTAGTGGAGCACCGTGGCCCCGTGACGCTCGGCGGTGGCCGCGACGACGAGGTCCGGCACCGACAGCGCCCGCCAGTTGCCCGACGAGGTCAGGAGGGCCTGCACCTCGATGGCGCGGTCCCACACCTCGTCGGGCGTGGGCAGCCAGTCGAAGCCGCTCAGGCCCTCCCGGATCCGAAGGGCGTCGGCCTTGGAACGGGCGCTGTGCATGATCTCCAGTTCGACAGCGCCGCAGATGGCGACGAGTCCTCTGACGATCCTCGGCCTGAGGACCGACCTGACCGTCGGCTTGGAGAAGCGAGCGAAAGCCGACTTGTCGATCAGGAAGCGCTCGCTCATCCCTTTTCCACCGGTCCGGTGAGGTCAGGCAGTCCGCCCTCGGCGAGCCAGTCCATGAAAGTCTCACGCTTGCGGCGCTTCACGAGATCTTCAAGGGCGGCGTTGACGGTGGCCACCTTGGTCGTCGTACCAAGGATCTCGGCGGCCTCGGCCAGCAGTTCGTCGTTGACGTCTATCACGGTACGGGCCATGGTCGGCCTCCCAAGCGGAGCGAGCCTGCGATATCAATATCGACGGTACTTGATATCACAGGCCCGTATGCCCTGATCAGTCGATGTTCACCCGGTCAGGTGAGGTTGAGGCGGGCGGCGAGGCGGAGCAGGCCGGGGCTGAGGCGGGAGAGGAAACGGGCGACCTTGGCCTCGGGGGTGACGGGGACGACGGGCCTGCCGGTGCGGACGGCGGTGAGGATGGCGCTCGCGACCTTCTCCGGGGGGAAGCCGCGGCGGGCGTAGAGCTTCGCGGCGCGGGCCTGCTTGGCGGCCTGCTCGGTGGAGGTGGTGGCGGAGAAGGTGGAGGTGCGGGTGATGTTGGTGTTGACGATGCCCGGGCAGATGGTGGAGACGCCGATGCCGTGGCCGACGAACTCGGCCCGCAGGCAGTCGGAGAGCATGAACACCGCGGCCTTGCTGGTGGCGTAGGCGGTGAGCGCCTTGGACGGCAGGTAGGCGGCGGCGGAGGAGACGTTGACGATGTGGCCGCCCTGGCCGCGGTCGGCCATCAGGGTGCCGAAGGCGCGGCAGCCGTGGATCACGCCCCAGAGGTTGACGTCCAGGACCCGCTGCCACTCCTTCTCGGTGGTCTGCAGGAACGTCCCGGAGTGGCCGATGCCGGCGTTGTTGACCATGACGTCGGGCACCCCGCGCTCGGCGGCGACGGTCTGCGCGAAGGCGTCCATCGCGGCGCCGTCGGAGACGTCCACCCGGTAGGCGTGCGCCTTCGGGCCGATCAGCGAGGCGAGTTCGGCGGTGCGCTCGGCGGCCGCGAGGTCGAGGTCGCAGACCACCACCCGGGCGCCGTCCTCGGCGAAGGCGAGCGCGGTGGCCCGGCCGATGCCGCTGCCGCCGCCGGTCACCACGACCAGCCGGCCGTCGTCCCCGGCCGGTCGGGCCCGCCCCGCGTCGATGCGGGCGGTGAACTCGCGGACCATCCCGGCCACGATGGCTCCCTTCTCCAGCAGCGCCGACCAGTGGCCGGCGTGCAGCGTCCTGCGGGTCAGATCGGGCACCCAGCGCTCCAGCCCCTCGGAGAGGTAGGTGCCGACGTACCGGTCCCGGGTGAGGGTGATCAGCTGGACCGGCACCTCGGTCGGCCGCTCGCGCGGACTGCCCAGGGTGGGGCGGAAGTTGGCCCGGTACAGCTCGATGCCGCGGACCGCGTCGCGGCGCAGGGTGGACTGCGGGTGGTCGGCGCGCGGGGTGACGTGCTCCAGGTCGCGCAGCACCCGCGGCCAGGCCCGGGCCAGGCCGAGCCGCCAGACGCCGGGGGCGAGGTAGGGCAGGTGGAAGGCGGTGATGTACCAGGAGTGCAGGCCCTGGTGCAGCAGTTGCCCGAGGTGGCGGGGGGTGGGGCGGCGCACCCGGTGGCGCAGCCAGTGGCCCATGTGGTCCAGGCTGGGGCCGGACAGGGTGGTGTACGAGGCGATCCGGCGCCCGGCGCCGGGTTCGGTGACGGCCTCCCAGGACTGGATCGAGCCCCAGTCGTGGGCGACCAGGTGCACCGGGCGGTCCGGGCTGACGGCGTCGGCGACGGCGAACAGGTCCTCGGCGAGGTGCTCCAGGCGGTAACCGGACCGGTCGGCGGGGGCGGCGGACTCCCCGGCGCCGCGCACGTCGTAGCGGACCACGTGGTGGTCGCGGGCGAGGTCGGCGGCGATGTCGTCCCAGACGGCGTGGGTGTCGGGGTAGCCGTGCACGAGCAGGACGGTGGGGGCGTCCGGGTCGCCCTGCTCGAAGACGGCGAGCGGGAGGCCGCCGGAGCGGACGGTCCGGCGGCGGACCGGGGGCGCCGCCGGGGGCTGCGCCGGACGCTTCGTCGGGCTCGTCATCGGGTGGCCTCCAGGGTGGTCGGGGGGAGGGCGGTCGGCTCGGCCGTGGTCGGCTCGGCGGCGGTCGGGACGGCCGCCTGCTCGGTGACGGCCTGCCCGGTGGCAGTCTGCCCGGTCCCGGCGGTCCAGCGGCGGACGTGCGGCAGGTCGTCGTCGAGCCAGTAGGCGTCGTCCTCGGTGACGACCAGCAGTTCCTCGAACTTGATGCCCACGCCCCGGAAGCCGATGTGCGGCTCCACCGCCCACAGGCCCGGGGTGGGCGCGTGCCGGGACGACCGGCCGTCCGCCCAGAGCGGTGAACGGCCGTGCAGCCGCTCGGAGATCAGCTCGCGGCCGAGGGTCTGGAGGGTGCGCACGCCGAAGCCGAGGACGTTCACCCCGGCCGGACCGCGCGCGGTGGTGCGGGTGACCTGGTGGCCGATCACCCGGCCCGGGTAGACCTGGTGGCGGTTGTCGTAGCCGTGCGCGGCGATCTGGGCGTCCACCGCCGCGTACACCTCGGCGAGCGGCCTGCGGGCCCGCACCTCGGCGAGGATCAGCTCGCGGTACACCTTCAGGTCGGCGGCCAGGCGGTCCCAGACCCGGTTCTCGCCGACCTTGCCGCCGTAGCCGATGTCGGCGGTGTAGCCGTCCATCACGGGCGCGCAGTCCAGCACGTACGGCATGCCCTCCTCCAGGCGGCGGTTGCCGGCGAAGAACTGCAGCGGGGTGTGGAAGTGCCGGAACGCCGTCCGGTCGCCGAACCAGGCGAAGGGGACGTGGAAGAAGTCCTGCACCCCGGCGGCGACCAGGCGGCGGCGCAGCTCCGCGGTGGCCTGCCGCTCGGTGACGCCCGGCTCGATCCAGGCGGCGACCTGTTCGGCGCAGGCGTAGGCGAGTTGCTGGGTCTCGCGGAAGCGGGCGAGGTCGCGCTCGGTGTAGCGGAAGGCGGGGGTCGCTTTCGCCATGGAGAGGGCTCCTTCTAGAGATCGAGCACGAGGGTCTCGCCCTCGGCGGCCCGGGAGACGCAGGGCAGCAGGGCGCCGGCGGCACGCTGCTCGGGGGTGAGGCGGCGGTCCCGGTGGTCGGGCGAGCCGGCCAGCACCCGGACCTCGCAGGTGCCGCAGAAGCCCTGGTGGCAGGAGTACGGGAGGTCCGGGCGGGCCTCGCGCAGCACGTCGAGGGCGGAGCGGTCGGCGGGGACGTCGAGGTCCGGACCGTCGGCGCCGAGGCGGACGGCGAACGGCTCGCCGTCCGTGACCGGGGCGGCGCCGAAGCGCTCGAAGTGCAGGGAGGCGGCCGGGGAGGCGTCCAGGGCGCGCTGCACGGCGGTGAGCATCGGCGCCGGGCCGCAGCAGTAGACGGCGGCGCCGCGCGGGGCGTGGGCGAGCAGTTCGGCTCCGGTGGGGACGCCGCCGTGCTCGTCGTCGGTGCGCAGCACCACCCGGCGCGGGTCGAGGGCGCGCAGCTCGTCCGTGTACGGGAGGGTGTCGGCGCTGCGGCCGACGTGCACCAGGCGCCAGTCCAGGCCGTGCCGCTGCGCCTCGCGGGCCATCGGGAGCAGCGGGGTGATGCCGATGCCGCCGGCCAGCAGGAGGACGGCGGGCTCGGCGCAGAAGGCGAAGCCGTTGCGCGGGCGGCGGGCGGTGAGCCGGGTGCCGGGGTGCAGGGCGTCGTGGACCTCGACGGATCCGCCGCCGCCCTCGGGCAGCCGCCGGACGGCGATGCGGTAGCCGGTGCGGTCGGCCGGGTCGCCGCTGAGGGAGTAGTGGCGTTCGCGGCCGGAGGGCAGGACGAGGCGCAGGTGGGCGCCGGGCTGCCAGCCGGGCAGCGGGCCGCCGGAGGGGTCGGCGAGGAGCAGCTCCACGACGTCGACGGCCGGTCGGCGGCGCTCGGCGACGACCAGTTGGAGCGGCGGGGTGGGGCGGCTGAGCGGCCGGCGGGGGTTGCGGCGCAGCAGCGGGCCGCCGAGGGCCGGGGAGTAGCGGTCGCCGAAGGCGGTGAGCCGGCGCATGAAGCCGTCGGTGCGGGGGCGGCCGTAGAGGTCGGGGGGCGGGGTGAGCTGGTCCATCCGGCGGGGTCCTCGGGGTGGGTGGGAGAGGGACCGGGCTCAGCGCCCGGCGGCCGCGCGGGCGGCCGGGGAGGTGGCGAGGTAGCCCAGCGCCTGGCTGGACGAGCCCTCCTGGGTCGGGTGGTAGCCCGGTCGCAGGTAGCGCAGTCCGGAGCGGATCGACTTGACCGGGTCCGGCAGCAGTCCGCGCCTGGCGATCCGGCCGGCCTCCCGCCAGGTGGGCTTGAGCCGGCCTTCGAGGGAGGGGTCGGCGGCGAGCAGGAAGCGGGCGCCGCGCACCCAGAGGTGGACGAGCAGCGGCCCGGAGACCGCCATTCCGCGCACCCTGCGCAGGTAGCCCGGGTCCAGGTGGACCATCAGGTCGTAGGCGACGCTGCGGTGCTCGACCTCCTCCGCGCCGTGCCAGCGCAGCAGGTCGAGCATCGTCGGGTCGGCCTTGGCCCGGTCCAGGCCCGGGGAGTTGAGCGCCCAGTTGCCGAGGAAGGCGGTGAAGTGCTCGATCGCCGCGATGAAGGCGACCCGCTCGATGACGTTCTCCCGCCGCCGGTCCGGCGTCAGGCCCGGCTTGTCGCCGAGGACGCGCTGGAACAGCCAGGAGATCTGCCGGACGTACGGCCGCGGGTCGAGCCCCTGGCCGAGCAGGTGGTCCAGGACCTCCTGGTGCGCCTCGGCGTGGATGGCCTCCTGTCCGATGAACCCGAGGACCTCCTCGCGCAGTTGCTCGTCCCGGATGAGCGGCAGCGCCTCCTTGAACACCTTGACGAACCACCGCTCCCCTTCGGGCAGCAGCAGGTGCAGCACGTTGATGACGTGGGTGGCCATCGGCTCGTCCGGGATCCAGTGCAGCGGCAGCTGGGCCCAGTCGAAGCGGACGTCCCGGGGTTCCAGCACGAGGCTGTCGTGCACGCGCGCGGCGGGGGCGGCGAGGGCGGGGACGGGGGTGGAACGGGGCATGGCAGGCCCTCCTGACCTGGGGGCGGCGGCTCGGCTCCAGGGAAACGTACTCGCGGGTAGCGGTCAGGACAAGGGGTTCGGCCACCCTTATCGACATCGAGTCTAATAAGTGCCGCGCACCGGCGGCCACCACGGGAAACGCGGGAGGCCCCACCGGTCTCCCGGCAGGGCCTCCTCGAACTCGTGTGCGCGACCGCCGGCTTGACGTCAGACCGCCATCGCCAGCATCAGCGGCGCCGCCCGGGCCGCCAGCAGCTCGGCGGCCGCCTTCAGCTTGTGGACACTGTCCGCCGGCATCGAGGTGGCCAGGCAGCCGACCGTACTGCCCGCCGTGATCGGCACCGCCGCGCACACCGTGCCCAGCGCGTACTCCTGGATGTCCAGCACCGGCACCGTGGCCGGCTGCCGCTCCAACCGGTGCATCAGCTGGTCGGCGTCGGTGACGGTGCGGGAGGTGAGCCGGGCGACCGGGTGCCGGGAGAGGTGGTCCCGCCGGGCGTCCGCGTCCAGCTGACCGAGCAGGCACTTGCCGATCGCGCTGGCGTGCGCGGTGGCCCGGAAGTCCACCCACTCCTGCACGGCCGGCGCGTAGTCGGCGGCCGAGACCGCCTCCACCGACAACTCGCCGTCGTGGTACCGGCTGAAGTACACGGCGGCGCCCAGCTCGTCCCGGAGTTCGGCGAGCTTGCGGTTGAGCCGGGCCTTCACCAGTTGCTCCCGGTTGTGCTGGCCGAGCAGGGCGAAGGTGCCGCCCAGCAGCCAACCGCCGTCCTGGCACTGGAGATAGCCCTCGACCTCCAGGATCTCGGCGAGCCTGCGCACGGTGGGCAGCCCGAGCGAGGTCTCCCGGGCGAGGGCCACCAGGGTGGCACCGTCGGGGTGGCGGTCGACCGCCTCCAGCAGTCTGAGGGCGTGCTGGAGGGAGGTGAACGAGCCCGTCGGGCCCTGGTCCAAAGCGGCGTGACGACCCGGGGCTGGTGTCGACATGTCGTCCCCTTCCGATGTCCCCCCACGGAGCGACCGCGGGCACCCACCAGCCTATCGACCCGGCGGCTCCGACGGCTGCCGTCCGTGCATATCCGTGGACAATCCGTGGCGCCCCGCCGCCCGACCTGGGACGACGCGGCGGGCCCCTCCCCCACTGCCCAGGGGGGAGGAGCCCGCCCGCGGGGCCGCCGGGTGCGGGCCCGGCGGCCGTGGGGACGGTGGTGCGGATGGTGGGCCGGCCCGCCGCCGGCGCTCAGCCCTCGTCGCCCGCCCGCAGGGTGGTGACGGCGGCGGCCAGCCGGGCGCCGAACTCCTCGTCCGCGGCGTGGAAGTGGGCGAGGTTGCGCTCCACCACGCCGTAGGGCGGTGCGCCGAGGCGTGAATGACGTATCGTCAGATCCCCGCCCGGACGGGTTCCATGGGTTCCACGGGCTCCGGGCGAGGAAGCCGACGGATCGTCAGCCGCCGAACAGGCTCCGGACGACGGTCGCGGCCGTCACCGGGTCGGCCGCGGGACGGGCGGCGGTCAGCGCGGCGGCCTCCTGCGCGGCGGCACCGGCCCCGGTGAGGGCCGCGACGGCCTCGGCGGCCGGGAGGGCGTTGAACCAGCGCAGCGCGAGGGCCGCGCGGCCGGCCCCGGTGAGGCGGCCGGTGAGCCGGAGGCGGGCCAGGCCGCCGTCCGGGTGGACGTTGATGCGCACGTGGGTCACCGGGCGGCCGGCGTCGAGCCGGAAGCGGTGCCGGGTGTCGGGCTGGAGCCTTGTGCGGGGCAGGAGTTCGAACCACTCGCCGTCGGCCGGGTCCGCCCCGGTCGAGGCGTCGAAGCCGATCAGGTCGGCCCAGCCGGGGGCATTGGCGACGAAGCAGGAGGTGTCCACTTCGGCGGCCAGGACCTCACCGCCCCCGGCCAGGGCGATCTGCACCCAGTCGTTGGCCTTGTCGCGCCGACGCCGGGTCTCCCAGCCGTCGCCCATGACGGAGGCACGGCCGGGAGCGTTCAGGTTGTGCGGGGAGGAGAAGTAGCGGTCGGACGCCGCCTCGGCCACGCCGCCGTACTCCTGGGCGGCCAGGTCGAAGGTGAGACCGTCCAGTTCGCGCGGGTCGGGCAGCACCTCGCCGTGCACCCGCAGCCGGGCGACGCCGCCGTCCGGGAAGATGTTCAGCCGCACATGGGTGTAACGGGTGCCGTCCGCGACGGCGAACTCGTGGGCGGTGTCGCCGCTCAGCGCGGTGCGCGGCACGATCGTGGTCCACTCGGCGCCCAGGAGTTCCTCGGGCGAGGGGTGGCCGGGGACGGACGCGGCCTCGACCGAGGCGGACTCCGGGTAGTTGCCGGTGAAGTGGGCGGTGTCCACGATCACGCCGCGGACCACCCCGGCGACGCCGAGCCGCACGATCGTCCAGTCGTGGTCCTCGTCGGTGGGGTGCGGCTGCTCGGCGGAGACCCCGCGACGGCGCTTGGACTCCCAGCCGTCCATGATCTGGCCCTTGTGGCCGAAGGTGTGCGGGCGGAACTCGGCCGGCTTGGCGACCAGCAGGTTCTCGGCGTCCGCGAAGGTGTCCTCGTTGGTGGCGACGACGCCCGCGCCGAGCAGTCGGGAGGCCAGGTCGACCAGCTCGGTGAAGGGAGCACTCGGGGTGTCGGCAGTGGTCACTGACTCTCCTTCAGGCGCGTACGGGCGGGGTGGTGGTGGGACGGGATCGGGGCCGGGCGAGCTGCCGGCCGAAGGGGCGGGCCGCGGGGTCCACTTCGCGGCCGCGCAGCCAGGTGGTGCGCACCGCGCCGGTGAGGGTCCGGCCGGCGTAGGGGGTCACCGGGTTGCGGTGGTGCAGCCCGCTCGCCCGGACGGCGAAGCCGCCCTCGGGGTCGAAGGCGACCAGGTCCGCGTCGTGACCGGCGGCGATGGCGCCCTTGGTGCCGGTGAGGCCGACCAGTTCGGCCGGTCCGGCGGCCATCCAGCGCACCACGTCGGACAGGGTGCGGCCGCGGCGGCGGGCCTCGGTCCAGACGGCCGGCAGGCCGAGCTGGAGCGAGGCGATGCCGCCCCAGGCGGCCGCGAAGTCGCCGCTGCCACCGTACTCGGGCAGCAGCTTGAGATCGGGGGTGGACGGCGAGTGGTCGGAGACGACGGCGATGAACTCGCCGTTCGCCAGGGCCTCCCAGAGCGCGTCCCGGTTGGACTCGTCGCGGATCGGCGGACAGCACTTGAAGGCGGTGTCGCCGTCCGGCACCTGCTCGGCCGCGAGCGTCAGGTAGTGCGGACAGGTCTCGGCGGTCACCCGTACGCCGTCCTCGCGGGCCTGCCGCAGCAGCGGCAGGACGGCGGCGGAGGAGACGTGCAGGACGTGCACCCGGGCGCCGGTGCGCCGGGCCGCGTCGAGCAGCCGGGCGACCGCCGCGGTCTCCGCGCCGGCGGGCCGGGAGGCCAGGAAGTCCCGGTAGTGGACGCCGGGTTGCTGCGGGGCGGCGGCGAGCACGGCCGGGTCCTCGGCGTGGATGATCGCCAGCGCCCCGATCCGGGCCTGCTCCGCCAGCGCCGCCTCCAGGTCCGCGGCCTCGACGGGCGGGAACTCGTCCACCCCGGAGGGGGCGAGGAAGCTCTTGAAGCCGAACACGCCCTCCCGGTGCAGCGGTTCGAGGTCGGCGACGTTGCCGGGGACGGCGCCGCCCCAGAAGCCGAGGTCGACCCAGGCCTGGCCCTCGGCGGTCCTCCGCTTGAGCGCCAGCCCCGCCACCGTGGTGGTGGGCGGGATCGAGTTGAGCGGCATGTCGATGATCGTGGTGACGCCACCGGCCGCGGCGGCCCGCGTGGCGGAGGCGAAGCCCTCCCACTCGGTGCGGCCGGGCTCGTTGACGTGCACGTGGGTGTCGACCAGGCCGGGCAGCAGGGCGGTGTCACCGAGGTCGACGAGTTCGCCCCCGGCGGCCGCCAGCGAGCCGTGCGGGGCCGTGCGGGTGATCGTCCCGCCCTGGATCAGCACGTCCGCGGGGCGCTCGCCGTCGGGCAGGACCGCCCGGCGGGAGCGGATCACCGTGGGCCGGCCGAAAGGCATGGGGGACCTCCGAAACCTGGGAGTCGAGGGTGGTGGAGCAGGGTGGAGGCGAAGGATTGCCGGGAGCCTAGGCCCGCCTTCAACAAAACGTCAATGGTTGAACGCGTGAGGCGCGGGCCCGCGGACGGTCCGGTACGTGCCGGGGTTCAGCCCGGCAGCAGCTCGCCGGCCAGCCTCTCCCCCGCGAGTTCGGCCAGCTCACCGGCCCTGGTCATGCTCTCCCCCGGCCGCTCGGCCAGATCGGTCAGGGCGATCGCGGCGGTGAAACCGGCGGCCCGCCACTCGGGCTCGGAGAGCTCCAGCCGGCCCGCCACGGCGGCCACCCGAACCCCCGCCCGGGCGGCCGCGGCGGCGACTCCGGCGGGGGCCTTGCCGTGGAGCGTCTGCGCGTCCAGGCAGCCCTCGCCGGTCACGACGAGGCGTGCCCCGCGCACGGCCCCGTCGAAGCCCAACAGGTCGAGCAGCAGCTCGATGCCCGGGCGCATGGTGGCGCCGAGCAGGGCCAGGGCGGCGAAGCCCACCCCGCCCGCGGCGCCGGCGCCGGGCGCCTCCCGAAGGTCCCGCCCGGTGGCCTCGGCCACCAGGTCGGCGAACCGGGTCAGCCCCTCCTCCAGCACCACCAGGTCCTCGCCGTCGGCGCCCTTCTGCGGGCCGTAGACGGCCGGGGCGCCGCGCGGGCCGAGCAGCGGGTTGTCCACGTCGCAGGCCACCACGACCTCGACCCCGCCCAGGGCCTCGGCCAGCGGGCCGAGGTCGATCTCCGCGAGCCGGCGCAACGCGGCGCCGCCGGGCGGCAGTTCGGCGCCGCCGGCGTCGAGCAGCCGTACCCCGAGCGCCTGCACCATGCCGGCGCCGCCGTCCGTACCGGCGCTGCCGCCCAGGCCCAGCACGATCCGCTTCACGCCGAGCGAGACCGCCCTGGCGATCAGCTGGCCGACCCCGTAGGACCCGGCCGTGAGCGGGGCGGCGCGACCGCCGGGCAGCCGGGCGAGGCCGGAGGCCTGCGCCAGCTCGACCACGGCGGTGTCGTCCCGGACGGCCAGCGCGGCGTCCACCGGCAGGCCGGTCGGGCCGGCCACCTTGGCCGGGACCCGGTCGAACCCGGCCGCGAGCGCGGCGGCCAGGGTGCCCTCGCCGCCGTCGGCGACGGGCAGTTCGCGCACCTCGGTGCCGGGCGCGGCACGCCGGATGCCGGCGGCGATCCGGGCCGCCGCCTCGGCGCCCTCCAGGCTGCCCTTGAACTTGTCGGGGGCGACGACCACATGGCCCTGGTGGGGGATGGCGGGCATGGTGCGGTCCTCGCTTCCGTACGGGTCCGGCGGTGGCTCTGCGGTGTGCGTCCAGCATGGGCCCGGGTGTCCCGGGGGGCCAGTGCCCGGGCCGGGGCGGCCGGCGGGCGGACGGATGAGCCCCGGCCCGCACGCCGGCCGGGCCTGGCCTCCTGGCGGCGCGGGCACGACCGGAATGGGTACACGCCGCCAGGAGGAGCTCGGGCCGGGGGCTCCGCGAGGGAGCCCCCGGGGATCAGGGCCGGTCGGACCCGCCCTGTGCGGCCCCGCGCCCGGAGAGCCGCTCGACGCCGCGCAGGAGCGCCGAGTGGTCGAGCGAGCCGTCGCCGTTGGCCCGGGCGGAGGCGACCAGCTGGGCCACCACGGCGCCGACCGGCAGCGCGGCGCCCACGGCGCGGGCGGCGTCGGTGACGATGCCCATGTCCTTGTGGTGCAGGTCGATCCGGAAACCGGGGGCGAACTCGCGGTTCAGCATGTTCGCCTTCTTGCGGTTGAGCACCGTGGAGCCGGCCAGGCCGCCGCCGAGCACGTCCAGCGCGGCCGCCAGGTCGACGCCGGCGTTCTCCAGGAACACGACGGCCTCGGCGAGCACCTGGATGTTGACCGCGACGATCAGCTGGTTGGCGGCCTTGACGGTCTGGCCGGCGCCGGCCGGGCCGACGTGGACGACCGTGGTGCCCAGCGCGTCGAACAGCGGCCTGGCCTCGGCGAAGTCCTCGGCGGCGCCGCCGACCATGATCGACAGGACGGCCTCGACGGCACCGGCCTCGCCGCCGGAGACGGGGGCGTCCAGGGTGCGGACGCCCTTCTCCCCGGCGGCGGCCTCGACCTTGATCGAGGTCTGCGGGGTGATCGAGGACATGTCGATCACCAGGGCGCCGGGCGCGGCGTTCTCCACCACCCCGCCCTCGCCCAGGACGACCTGCTCGACCTGCGGGTCGGCCGGGACCATGGTGATGACCACCTCGGCGTCCTTCACCGCGTCCGCGATGCTGGTGGCACCGTGGCCGCCGGCCGCGACCAGGGCGTCGATCGGCGGCCGGGTGAGGTTGAAGCCGGTGACGTGGTGGCCGGCCCTGACCAGGTTGGCGGCCATCGGGCTGCCCATGATGCCGAGGCCGATGAAGGCGATCTTGCGGCTCATCGCGTCGAGTTTCCTTACGTGTGCGGGTGGGAGGTCGGGTGGGTCGGCGGCGAGGCCCGGCGAGGCCCGGCGACGCCGCGCGAGTCGGCGGCATGCGGCTCGGCGGCGCGCACGTCGGCGGCACACGGCTCGGCGGCGCGCACGCCGGCGGCATGCGGCTCGGCGGCGCTCATCGACTCCGCCGCGCGGCCGGCTACCCGACGGCGCGCAGCTCGCGCGGCAGCCACCCGAAGCTGTCGGCGCTGACGCCGGTGGAGGGGCGGTACTCCAGGCCGATCGAACCGCTGCAACCCGCGGCCGTGAGCCTGGCGAAGAGGTCCTCGAAGTCCAGGTCGCCGGTGCCGGGCTCGTTGCGGCCCGGGTGGTCGGCGATCTGCACGTGGCCGATCCGGTCGGCGTACGCGTCGATGACCGCCGGCAGGTCCTCGCCGTTCCTGGCCAGGTGGTACAGGTCGCAGAGGAACCTGGCGTTCCCGAGGCCGGTGGCGGCGTTGACCTTGTCGACGACCTCGACGGCGGCGGCGGCCGAGACCAGCGGGTAGTGCGGCGACTCGTCCTTGTTCAGGGCCTCGACGAGCAGGATCGCGCCGATCCCGTGCGCGGCCCGCGCGGCGAGCACCAGGTGCTCCAGCGCGAGCGCGTCCTGCTCGGCCGGGTCGACGCCCTCGGCCCGGTTGCCGTACAGCGCGTTGAGCGCGGTGGCGCCGAGCGAGGCGGCGAGCTCCGCGGCGACCGGGAGGTTGGCGCGGAAGCGGTCCCGCTCGGACGGCACCGAGACGGTGCCGCGGGCGCCCCGGCTCAGGTCGTCCAGGAGGTTCAGGCCGGTGAGCCGTACGCCGGCGTCGGTGAACGCCTTGCGCAGCGCGTCCAGTTCGGCCTGCGAGGGGTCGTGCTCCGCCCCGAAGGGCCACCACAGTTCGGCGGCCGTGAAGCCGGCCGCGGCGGCCGCGGCGGGGCGCTCCAGGAGCGGCAGTTCGCCGAACAGGATCGACAGGTTGACCGTGAAGCCGTGCTGGGCTGCCGCCGTCACGTCGCTCACCTCTCTTCCCTCTTCCTTCATCCGCAACTTCCACGATCCGAAAGAGGGGTTCTGTGTGATGGAAGCATTTCCGGCCCGCCGAGCGAGCGTCAAGGGAGTCGCAACAATTTGTTGAAGCCGCCTCATGGGCATGCCGCCGCCCGGGGCCGGACTGTTCGATCACCCGGGCCCTGCCCGCCCGCACCCCCGCTCGCTACAGTGACCCCGTGCGATTGATGGTGGAGTTCACGACAGAACCGTTCGAACTGGACACGTTCCCGGAGCACGCCGCGGCGGCCCGCAAGGTCGTCGACGAGGCCGGCCTGGCCGTGTCGGTCGGCCCCTTCGGCACCGGCGCCGAGGGCGGGGCCGAGCAGGTCCTCGCGGCGGTGACCAAGCTGCTCAGGGAGACCCTGGACGCCGGGGCGACCCGGATCTCGGTCCAGGTCAGCGTGCTGGGCGAGGAGGACGGTACGCCGTGACCGAGAACGTGGAACACCCGCTCGCCGCGGCGGTGAAGCCACTGCTGGCCGCGGTCGGCGCGACGCCCGTCCCCCTGGACGAGGCGAAGCCCGACGACGTGGTCCTGGAGTGGGAGGGCGTCCCGGCCCTGGCCGTCCGACTGCCCCACCTGGGCAGCGCGCTGGACCGGCTGCTCACCGAGATGACCCGCCAGTTCGACGGCCGCCCGCTGGCCGGGCTCGACCGGCTGGAGAAGCAGCGGGTCGTCGCCCTGCTGGAGGAGCGCGGCGCCTTCACCGTCCGCCACGGCGTGGAGACCGTCGCCTCCGCCCTGGGCGTCAGCCGCTTCACCGTGTACAACTACCTGAATCGCCAGGACGGCGCCAAGCCGTCCTGACGCCCCGGTTCGACGCCCTCCGGGGCACGTGCGGGCCCCCGCCCCGGGGGCTTCCGAACGGGTGACCCCGCCGGCACGGCAGGAGTGGATCGGCCTGCGGCGGGGCACACTTGGCGAATCGCACACGAAAGGGCCCGGCATCGCGGCCCGGTTCAAAACGTAACCACCAACAGTTCAACAAAGTGTTGACGGCCGGGTGGGGTCGATCTAGCTTGTCCGGGTGGCACCACTCTTCAGGAGGTCCACCCGTGACCAACCACCCCCACGCCCTTGACGCCCTGGCCGCGGCCGACGCCGCGGAGCTGGAAGAGATCCTGCTGGAGGTGTGCTCCAGCCCCCGCTGGGCCGCCGCGGTCGCGGCGGCCCAGCCGTGGTCCGACCGTGAGGCCCTGCTCGCCGCCAACGCGGCGGCCATGGCGTCGCTGACGACCGAGGACCTGCGCGACGCGATGGCCGGACACGCCCGGATCGGCACGCCCGTGGCGGGCGACGCCACCTCCGAGCGCGAACAGGCCGGGATCCGGGGCGTGGACCAGGCGGTCCTCGACGAACTGCGCGAGGCCAACGCCGCCTACGAGGCCAAGTTCGGCCACGTGTTCCTGATCTGCGCGACCGGCCGCACCGCGGTCGGCATGCTCGCCGCCCTGCGCGAGCGCCACCCCAACGACGCCGCCGCCGAGGCGGAGACCGTCCGCGAGGAGCTGCGCAAGATCAACGACATCCGGCTCGACCGCCTGCTCGACACTTTCTGACGTACCGTCACATGCTGTCGCACCGAACCTTCCCGGGAATCCCAGCGAAAATCTGACGCATCATCACCTCCGCCATCAGTAAGGCCACTTCACCCATGACCGGCATCTCCACCCACGTGCTCGACACCAGCCTCGGCCGGCCGGCCGAAGGCGTCCCGGTCGAGCTCGCACTGCACACCGAGGGTGGCTGGCAGGTGCTCGGCACCTCCGCCACGGACTCCGACGGCCGGGTCGCGGACCTGCCGGCCGTGGAGGCGGGCTCGGTCGTCCGGCTGCTCTTCGGCACCGGCGCGTACCACGCGCTCAAGTCCGCCGAACCGCCGTTCTTCCCCGAGGTCTCGATCGTCTTCACGGTCGCGCCCGAACAGCACCACTACCACGTGCCGCTGCTGCTCAACCCGTTCGGATACTCGGTCTACCGCGGAAGCTAGTGGACCGACCTTGAAAAGCTTAGGAGCCACGTCATGGCCCACGTGCTCGGTCAGAACCAGTACGGCAAGGCGGAGAACCGCATCGTCCGGATCCACCGCGACTCCTCCCGGCACGAGATCAAGGACCTGAACGTCTCGGTCTCGCTCCGCGGCGAGTTCGAGGACGTCCACCTCACCGGGTCCAACGCCAACTGCCTCCCCACCGACACCACCAAGAACACCGTCTACGCCTTCGCCAAGGAGCACGGCATCGAGTCGGCCGAGGCGTTCGGCATCCTCCTGGCGCGCCACTTCGTCGACGACACCGAGCGCGGCGTCGTGCACAGCGCCCGGATCCGGATCGAGGAGTACGCCTGGGACCGGATCAGGACGCCGGACAGCTCGGCCCGCTTCATCGGCTCGGAGGAGGTGGGCCACTCCTTCGTCCGCAGCGGCCAGGAGGTGCGCACCAGCGAGATCGTCTACGACGGGGAGTCCGTCCAGGTCGTCTCCGGCCTGAAGGACCTCGTCGTCATGAACTCCACCAACTCGGAGTTCTGGGGCTACATCAAGGACGGCTACACCACCCTCCAGGAGGCGTACGACCGCATCCTCGCCACCCAGGTCACCGCCCGCTGGAAGTTCGGCTACAGCGGGAAGGACGGCGAGGCCCAGCCCCACTGGAACCGCTCCTACACCCGGGTGAGGCGGCACCTGCTGGAGGCTTTCGCCGAGACCTACTCCTACTCGCTGCAGCAGACCCTGCACGCGATGGGCACCCGGGTCCTCAACAACCGCGCCGAGGTGGACGAGGTCCGCCTCGAACTGCCGAACAAGCACCACTTCCTGGTCGACCTGGAACCGTTCGGCCTCAAGAACGACAACGAGGTCTACTTCGCCGCGGACCGCATGTACGGCCTGATCGAGGGCACCGTGCACCGCGAGGGCGTCGTCCCGGTCATCCCGGTCGCCTGACCTCCCCCACCCGGTGGACGCCGCCCGGAAATCGCCGCACCTCCGGCCCCCACGGACCGGTCGGGTGCGGGCGGACCGCTCCATCCACGGCAACCGCTCCCGCGGTTCCACCCGCACCAGCCGTTCCATCCGCTCCAGCGGTTCCGTCCGCACCAGCGGTTTCTCCACCCCCACCCCCCACCCACCGGAGTTCGTGCCTGCCTCGCGGCGGCCGGCGGAGGCATCCTGGTCCTGCTGGGGCTGTTCCCCGTGCTGGGCTCGGTCGTCTCCCTGGTTCCGCAGCCCGTCCTCGGCGGCGCCGGGATCGTGCTCTTCGGCACGGTCGCGGCCAGCGGCATCCGCACCCTCGCGGAGGCCGGCATGGAGTCCGGCTCGCACACCATCCTGGTGTCGGTCTCGCTCGGTGTCGGCATCGTCCCGATCGCCGTGCCGACGTTCTACGACTCCTTCCCGGAGGCCGTCCGGACCCTGATGCACTCGGGGATCTCGGCCGGCTGCGTGATGGCCGTCCTGCTCAACCTGCTCTTCCACCACGTCGGAGCCGCCCGCGGTCCCGGTCCGGCCAGGCCCCGGCGCGACGGTACCGACGGCGACACCGTCCTGACCGGCCCGGGAGGGGCGTGCACCGTGCGGTGCGCGCCCTCCCCCGGCCCTTCCCGGCCCTCCCCCAAGGAGTCACACCATGGCAGTCCAGCCCCCGCCCGCCGACCAGCGGATCGTGATCGAGAACGCCGCGATCGCCACCGTGGACGCGAACGACACCGAGTACGCCCGCGGCCACGTGGTCGTCCTCGGCAACACCATCGAGACGGTGGGCGACGGCCCCGCCCCCGCGTGGCTGGACAACGTGGTGCGCCGGATCAACGGCGAGGGCCACCTGATCACCCCCGGCCTGGTCAACACCCACCACCACTTCTACCAGTGGATCACCCGCGGCCTGGCCCAGGACCACATCCTGTTCGACTGGCTGGTCGCCCTCTACCCGACCTGGGCCCGGATCGACGACAAGCTCGTGCACGCCGCCGCCCAGGGCTCCGCCGCCGCACTGCTCAAGTCCGGCTGCACCACGGCCTCCGACCACCACTACGTCTTCCCGAAAGGTGGCGGCGACGTCCTCGGCGCCTCCATCGAGGCCGTCCGGGAACTCGGCCTGCGCTTCACCGCGCTGCGCGGCTCGATGGACCGCTCCCGGAAGGACGGCGGACTGCCGCCGGACCACGCGGTCGAGGAACTGGACGACATCCTGACCGCCTCCGAGGCCGCCGTGGACCGGTACCACGACTCCTCCTTCGGCTCGATGCTGCACATCGCCATCGCGCCCTGCTCCCCCTTCTCCGTCTCCACCGACCTGCTCCGCCGGTCCGCCGAACTCGCCCGCCGCAAGGGCGTCCGGCTGCACACCCACGGCTCGGAGACGGCCGAGGAGGAACAGTTCTGCAAGGAGCTGTTCGGCATGGGGCCGACCGACTACTTCGAGTCGGTCGGCTGGCTCGGCGAGGACGTCTGGATGGCGCACTGCGTGCACATGAACGACTCCGACATCGCCAAGTTCGCCGAGACCGGCACCGGCGTCGCCCACTGCCCGTCCTCCAACGCCCGCCTGGCGGCCGGCATCGCCCGGGTGCCCGACATGCTCCGGGCCGGCGTCCCGGTCGGGCTCGGCGTCGACGGCACCGCCTCCAACGAATCCGGCGAGCTGGGCACGGAGCTGCGCAACGCGCTGCTGATCAACCGCCTGCACGGCTCCCCCACCGCACTGACCGGACGGCAGGCACTGCGCCTGGGCACCATGGGCGGCGCCCGGGTGCTCGGCCGGCAGGACGAGATCGGCTCGATCGAGGCCGGCAAGCTCGCCGACCTGGCGCTGTGGAAGATCGACGGGATCATGCACTCGTCCATCGCCGACCCGGTCGCCGCGCTCACCTTCGGGGCGCTCCCGCCGCTGTCGGTGGTGTTCGTCAACGGCAACGCGGTGGTCGAGAAGGGGCGCCTGACCACCGTCGACGAGGACCGGATCGCGCGCGACTGCGCGCGCGCCGCCCGCGAACTGGCGGCCCGTCCGCTCTGATGCCCACCCCTGACTCCGGGAGCGCCCAGGGACGGTGCGCCCCCGGACTCCGCACACCCCGACGGGTGTGCGGACCCCGGCCCCGGATCCACGGCGAGGATCCGGGGCCGCGGCGTGCCTCCGGCCCGCTCCCACCCCCGTGGGAAGCGGGCCGGACGATCGGGGGCCGCGGTTCGGGTCTCGTTTGACCGGGCCCGTTGACCGGGGGCCGTTGACCGGGGCCGCGGAGCAGGGCCCGTTGACCGGGGCCGGTTGACCAGGGTTCGTGGTCAGCGGGCGGCGGCCGGTTGCTCCGCGTACCGGACGGCGGCCGGGAGAGCGGCGCCCGCGAGGACGAACACACCGGCCAGGACGGCCCAGCCGACCACGCCGTGGTCGACCACGGTCAGGCTGATCACCAGCGGGCCGATCACGTGGGCCGCCGCCTGGCCGCTCATGAACACGCCCTGGTACTCGCCGTGGGAACGCGGATCGGCCAGGTCCAGGCTCAGCGTCCAACCGCCCGCCGAGGTGAGCAGCTCGCCGAGGCTGTGCACCAGGGCGCCGACCAGGATCGCCGCGGTGGCGACCGCGGCCGGGCCCGACTGCGCCGCCGCGTAGAGCAGGCAGCCGCCCGCCAGCAGCAGGCCGCCCCGGGCACAGGCCCGGGCCGCCGACGGAACGTCGTCCACATCCCGGCTCGCCCGGACCTGGAACACCACCACCAGCAGGCAGTTGACCACGCTGACCGCCGCGACCACCGCCGCCGGCGCGTCCGTCGCGAGCACGACCCACAGCGGGATCCCCACGGTGAGCACCGGGAGCTGGAGCTCCAGCAGCGCGTGCAGCACGGTGACCAGCAGGTAGCGGCGGTCGCGCAGCACCGTCCGCCGTCCCGCGGCGGCCTCCGGGGCACCGTCCCGGCCGACCGTCAGGTCACGGACGGGGAGGCCGGCCAGCAGCGCCGTCGCACCCAGGAAGCTCGCGGCGTCCAGGACCATCACGGTGACGTACCCGGCGTAGCTGTCGGACTGCAGCGCCAGCGCCGCGCCGCCGGACCCGACCACCAGCCCCGCGTTCATCACCGAGCGCAGCAGCGACCGTGAACGCACCTGGCTCTCGGCCGGCAGCGTCCGGGCGATCAGGGCGCTGCGCACCGCCGCCGCGCCGCGCTCCAGCACCGTGGCCGCACAGGCCAGGGCGACGAAGGCGGCGAAGGAGTGCACGAAGGCGTAGCCGACCACGGCGAGCGCCTCCAGCGGCCCGACCACCATCAGCAGCCGCTTGCTGCCGACCCGGTCGGCGAGCCGGCCCATCGGCAGCCCGGCGAACACCCCGCAGACGCCGGCCGCGCTCAGCCCGAGCGCGATCCGGCCCGGGGTCAGGCCGACGGAGCGGGTCAGGAACAGCACGCCGACGGTCACGAACAGACCGTTGCCGACGGTGTTCACCAGGCTCATCAGGGCGAGCCTGCGCAGCAGGGGGTCGGCCGGCAGCAGCCGTCGGACGGCGGAGGGAAGCACCGCGGCAGAGGTCATGGCAGTAGGACAGCGGGCTTCCCCCGGCGGCGGAACTCTTTTACCGTTACGGTCAATGTTCGAGTTCCATCTGGGCGTCGACGACCTCGCCGCCACCTGGTTCGGCTACTCCGCCCTGCAGGAGGCGGTGTTGAGCCTGCGCGCCCGCCGCTGGCCCCTGCGCTACCCGGAGCAGCAGCCGTGGATCGCCGGCTGGCAGGACCGCTACGAGACGCTGGACACCGCACTGCTGGAGTCGATGATCGCGCCGGTCGGCTTCGTGCCGGACTTCCTCACGCCCCGTCCGCTCGGCCCCCGTCCGGACTTCTCGGCCGAGTTGGCGCGGCTGGCGGCCACCCCGCCGGAGGTGGTGCGGGCCGACGTACTGGAGGCCTACCGGGGCGGCGGGAAACCCAGCCCGCTGCCGCCGGTGCTGGCCGGGCTGATCGACGACCCGGCGGCGCTGGCCGCCCGGACGGCCGAGGCGCTGGACGCGTACTGGACGCGCTGCCTCGCCCCCGCCTGGTGGCCGCGCGCCCGCTCGGTGCTGGAGGCGGACATCGCCCACCGGGGGCGGATGCTCTCGGAGCACGGGGCGGACGGGCTGTTCGCGGACCTCGACGCCAGGCTGAGCTGGCACGCCGGGGTGCTGCGGCTCGTCGACCCGCACCCGGCGGTGAAGGCGGTGGGCACCACGGTGAAGGTCGCCGGGCGCGGATTGGTGCTGATCCCGACGCTGTTCGGGCTCGGGGCGCAGACCGATGTCACCCAGGCGGGGCCGCCGCTGGTCTGCTACCCGGCGCGCGGCAAGGCGACGATGGCCGAGGGCCTGGGGCCCGCCGGCGCCGGGGCAGGGGCGGTGGCCGACGGGCCGCTGGCCGGACTGATCGGCGCCCCCAGGGCCAGGCTGCTGGCACTGCTGGAGACCCCGGCCAGCACGACGGAGCTGGCGCACCGGCTCGGGGTCACCCCGGGTGCGGTCAGCCGCCACCTGGGCGCGCTCGCGGCGGCCGGGCTGCTGGAGCGCAACCGGCTCGGCCGCAGCGTGCTGTACCGGCGCAGCCGGCTGGGCGACGCGGTGGTGGCGGGGCGCCGGCACCTCGCGGCGGGGGGCTGACGGCTTTCGGCGAACGGATTTCAGTGACGGATTTCAGCGGACGGATGACAGATGACAGATGATGAAAGTTGTCAGCTGTCATCCGTCATCCATCCCGGCCGGCGCGGGCCGTCCGCCGTCAGGCCTCGCGTCCGATCGTCCTGAGGTAGGCGCGCCAGCCGCCGTGGTGGGTGATCTCGCGGTGCACCCCGCGCTCGACCTCGCCGCGGGCCAGCAGCATCGACAGGCAGGCCGAGCCGTCCTCCAACTCGATCACGCCCAGTTCCAGTTCGCGCGGCTCGCCCGGCAGGATGACGTCGCGCAGTCGCTCCAGCGGGATGTCGTACAGCTCGCCCTCGATCGCGGTGCCCGCCTCCGGGTCCGCCAGCAGCCCCGGGCAGACGTCCGTCCCGCCGCTGTGGTCGATGGAGAAGAATCGGTAGCCGGGGGCGGTCCTGGCCGGCCCGAGCAGCGAGTCGGCGACCTTGCTGTGGAAGGGGCCGCCGGTCATCGCCTGGCCGTTGAAGAACATGCGCGCCATGGGTGAACTCCTTGCGTGGAACGGACCGTTCCGTACGGCGACGAGAGGACAGGCGGATTCGTCGCCGTACGGAACGGAACGGTGGACCGCCGGAGTGCCGCGTCCCGGCGGACGGCAGCGGTGACACCGGCGGGTAGGTGGGGATCAGCCCAGCAGGGGCAGCGCGGGGAGGGTCAGGAAGTCCACGAACTCCTCGGCCAGGGCGACCTGTTCGAAGAGCTCGGCGGCCTCGCGCCAGCGGCCGGCACCGTAGGCCTCCTCGCCCAGCTCGGCGAGGAGTTCGGCCAGCTCCGCGGCGACCAGGGTGCGGACCAGATCGGCGGTGGTCTTCTCGCCGGTGTCGGACAGCACGACCCCGTTGTGGATCCACTGCCAGATCTGCGAGCGGGAGATCTCGGCGGTGGCGGCGTCCTCCATCATGTTGAAGATGCCGACGGCCCCGAGGCCGCGCAGCCAGGCCTCGATGTAGCGGATCCCGACCTGGACGGCGTTGTGCAGCCCCGCACGGGTGCAGGTGCCGCCGGCGCCGGCGATGTCGAGCAGCTGGGCGGCGGTCACCGGCTCGGCCGGGCCGGGATTGTCCTTCTGGTGGGGCCGCCCGCCGAGCACCGCGTCGAAGGAGGCCCGGGCGACCGGCACCAGGTCGGGGTGGGCGACCCAGGAGCCGTCGAAGCCGTTGCCGGCCTCGCGGTCCTTGTCGGCCTTGACCTTCTCCAGTGCGGAGGCGTTGACCTCCGGGTCGCGGCGGCTCGGGATGAACGCGGCCATGCCCCCGATCGCGTGGGCACCGCGCCGGTGGCAGGTCTGCACCAGCAGCCGGGTGTAGGCGGCCATGAAGGGCGAGGCCATGGTGACGCTGTTGCGGTCCGGCAGGATGTAGTGCTCGCCGGCGTCGCGGAAGTTCTTGACGATCGAGAACAGGTAGTCCCAGCGCCCGGCGTTGAGGCCGGCCGCGTGGTCGCGCAGCTCGTAGAGGATCTCGTCCATCTCGAACGCGGCCGTGATGGTCTCGATCAGCACGGTCGCCCGGATCGTGCCGTACGGGATGCCGAGTTCGGCCTGGGCGTGGGTGAACACGTCGTTCCACAGACGGGCTTCGAGGTGGCTCTCGGTCTTCGGCAGGTAGAAGTACGGGCCGGAGTTGGGGTCCTCGGCGCCCCTGGCCAGCAGCCGGGCGGCGTTGTGGAAGAAGTAGAGCCCGAAGTCGACGAACGCACCGGCCACCGGGGTGCCGTCGACCAGCAGGTGGTTCTCGTCCAGGTGCCAGCCGCGCGGGCGGACGACGACGGTGGCGAGCTCGGCGGCGGGCTTGAGGGTGTAGGCCTTGCCGGCCGTGCTGGTGAAGTCGATCCGGCCCTCGAAGGCGTCGATCAGGTTGACCTGGCCGCCGACCACGTTCTCCCAGGTCGGGGAGGTGGCGTCCTCGAAGTCCGCGAGCCAGATCCGCGCCCCGGAGTTGAGCGCGTTGACGACCATCTTGCGGTCGGTCGGGCCGGTGATCTCGACCCGGCGGTCCTGGAGGGCGCGCGGCGCCTCGGCGACCTTCCAGTCCGCGGCCCGGATCCCGGCGGTCCCGGGGAGGAAGCCCAGCGTGCCGGCGGCGGCGATCTCGGTACGGCGGGCCTTGCGCCCGGCCAGCAGCTCCTGCCGGCGCCCCTCGAAGGCGCGATGGAGCCCGGCGACGAAGGCGATCGCCTCCGGAGTGAGCACCTCCTCCGCCCGGTGGACGCGCGGACCGGCGACAGTGACGACCGGAGCGGCGGGGGAGGCGCCGAGGGGCCCTTGATCTGCGGCCATGAGCAGGACACTCCTAAGACGGTTGAGCCTGGCGAAGGGAGCTCCGGTAGGAACTTCCCCGGGGAACTTCCTCGATCGGAACCCGCCTGTCGGCGAGTTCGATTCTGTAAAGTGGAGACTAGTTTCCGCGATACAGAATTTCAACGGTTTGTTGAAGAGGTCGCCGGGACTCTACTCCTCCCCCGACAGTGAAGGAAACGCCGGTGGTTGCGACCCCCGACCCAGCATCGACGACAGGCACCGAGCGCGCGAGCGGCGGCGTGCAGTCCGTCGAGCGCGCCTTCCAACTCCTGGAGGCGCTCGCCGACTCCGGAGGCGTGGCCACGCTCAGCGAACTCTCCACCAGTTCCGGCCTCCCGATGCCGACGATCCACCGACTGGTTCGTACCCTCGTCCAGCAGGGCTATGTCCGCCAGGACACCGCGCGCCGCTACACCCTCGGCCCCCGGCTGATCCGCCTGGGCGAGACCGCCGGCCGACTGCTCGGCAGCTGGGCCCGCCCGTACCTGGCCGAGCTCATGGAGGCCACCGGCGAGACCGCCAACCTGGCGGTGCTGGAGGGCGGCGAGGTGGTGTACGTCGGACAGGTGCAGTCGCGCCGCTCGATGCGGATGTTCACCGAGGTCGGCCGACGGGTGCAGCCGCACTGCACCGGCGTCGGCAAGGCACTGCTCGCCCAGTTGCCCAAGGACGAGGCCCGCGCCGTCCTCGGCCCCAACCCCCTGCCCGCCCACACCGAGTACACGGTCACCGACCCGCAGGAGCTGATGCGCCAGCTCGCCGAGGCGCGCGAGCGCGGCTACGTGGTCGACGACCAGGAGCAGGAGATCGGCGTCCGGTGCATCGCGCTCGCCGTCCCCGGCGCGCCGACGCCCACCGCCCTCTCCGTCTCCGGACCGGAGGCCCGCATCCGGGCCCTGGAGGAGCAGGCCGGGGCCGCCTCGCTGGTACCGGTGATGCACCAGATCGCGACCCGGCTGGGTCAGGTCCTCGCACCCTGACGGCACGTCAACCACCGTTGCCGGTCGACCCGGTCGGAGCGGCGTGCCGCGTCATCCGTTCGAGCGGACGCCGGGCGGGTTGCCGCCGGGCTCCGGCGGCGGCTCCGCCACCCTGGTGCCGACGCGGCTCGCAACGGCGCGGGCGGCCGGGACGCGAGGGCAGGGTGAGCGGGGATGGAGCAGCAGCACCGGGACGTGCGGAGCGCCGTTCAGGGCGGTGGCGGCGGGGTACGGGGTGACGACGTGCCGGGCGGTGGCGCGGCGGGCGGTGGCGCGGCAGGTGACGTCGCGGCGGGCGGTGGCCTGCGGGGCCGTCGCCTGCGGGGACGTGGTCTGCGGGGACGTGGCCTGCGCAGTGCCGGCCTGTTGGGCGACGGCCGGCGTGCCGCGGGAGGCAGGGGGTTCGGCGGAGCCGGGCTGGTCGCGGCCGTGGCGGCGGGGTGCGCGGTGACGGTACTGGCCACCGACCCGTCCTGGGCGTTGCTACGCCCCGAGCCCCGGCCTGCGGTGGAGGTCGTCGCGACGGGCGCGCCCGAGGCGTCCATCCTGCCTGCGCCGGTGACGACCGGCGCCTCCACCCTGCCGGCACCGGCCAAGCCCGGGGCGGGGACGGCCGCTTCCGGTACCGGCACCGGTACCGGCTCGGAAGCGGCCGGAGCCTCCACACTGCCCGCACCCGCCGCCGCCCGACCGTCCGACTCCGACCTGGAGGTGGTCCGGATCGACCCGGACCCGGCCACGCCCGGCGGCACCACCACCATCCACGCCTTCGTCGGCAACGGAGGCCCGGACACCACCGCCTCCCCGTTCACGGTCGTGATCACCCTGCCGGAGGGCGTGAGCCCGGAGGGCCCGTACTTCCCGTCCGACTGCCGGGTGACGGGCCACGGCCGCGTCGTGCGGTGCGTCTTCGGAGCCGGGCTGCGGGAGGGGCGCAGCGCGACCGCCCTCATCCCGGTCCGACTCGACCCGGAACTGCCGGTGGGCAGACTGAGCGGCGGCTCGGTCACGGTGCGCAGCGCGGACGACCGGAACGATGGCAACAACCGGCAGCCGTTCGACATCAGGGTGGTCGAGGCGACTGCCGGTTCCTGAGTCGCGCGGTTCCGCCGGCGGGGCCGGCCCGGCCGGCGGAACCGTCCCGGCGGTGGCCGGGTCCGGAGGTGGCCGGGTCCGGAGGTGGCCCCAGCTGATCGCGCCGTTGAACTCGTCCGACCAGGTCAGCGCCTCTTCGGCGACCGAGGAGGACAGCGCCAGGGTGCTCGGGGTGGTGGTCGGCGCCGGGGCCGGGGTGGACGTCCCGGCGGCGGGGTCCGCGAGGGCGCAGCTCACAGTGGTGTCGATCAACGGCCCTGCGTGGCAGTCGAGTTGAACATTCTCCGGCGCCGGGAGCCGCCACGTCGACCGGAGAGCCCCCGAGCCGGGCCCCGCCCCAGCCGCACACGCGCGGCCGCGCCGTGGCGGACCGTACCGTGGCGAGTGCCTGACCGAGTGCGCCCGGTCGGATAAATTGGAAGCCTGACATCATCCGCCGTGCACAAGAGCGGCGAGCCCGACCGGACGCTCGCCACGACCTGACAGAGACGAGGACCCGCCCCACCATGACCGCGCCCCTGCCCGCCTTCGCCGGCCGCACCTACCTCTTCCGGGTCGACAACGGCGCGGCCTTCCGCAACACCTACTCGGCCGACGGCACGCGGCTGCGCTGGGAGGGCCTCGGCGAGTCCGCGGGCCAGTGGGAGGACGTGCGACTGCACGTCGCCGAGGTCGCGCCGGAGATCTACTTCATCAGCTGGACGGAGCAGAGCGGGATCACCGTCAGCCACGTGATGGACCTCGGCAAGCTGACCGTGCGGGCCTTCTGGACCTTCGAGGGCGAGGGCGGCCGGGTCGGCCAGCTGCACACCGGGACGCTGGAGCGGGTGGCCTGAGCGGCCGGACCGCCGGGCGGGAGCCGTACGGTTCCTGAACGGCCCGCCCGACCTTAACAACCTGGCCGACCTGGCCGACCTACCCCCCGGGGCCGCGGCTCCGGGGGTTCGGTCGTTCAGATCGGCCAGGTGCGGCCGGGTCGGTTCATACAGTCTGGTTCGGCACCTTGAGGTGCTGGGACAGCCACTCCAGCGAGGAGGGCAGCAGGGCGCTCCAGGTCTCGAAGTTGTGGCCGCCGTTCTCCAGCATGCTGTACGAGACGTTCATCGGGCTCTGCACCGCGTCGACGAAGGCCTCGGTCTCCTGCCGGTAGCTGCCGTCGCCCTTCTTGGTGCCGGCCAGCAGCACGGACACCTTCGGCTGCGGCAGGTTCTTCAGCCGCCACATCAGGTTGGCCTCGTCGCGGCGCTGCTTGCTGCCGCCGAAGAGGTCGCCCGTGGTGGGGTCGTCGGCCGCGTCGTAGTAGGCGGAGAGGGCGACGGCGGTCGGAAAGACGTCCGGGTGACGCATGGCCAGCTTGAGCGCGCAGTAGCCGCCGGTCGAGTTGCCCATGAAGGCCCAGGCCCGCGGGTCGGAGGAGACCCGGTAGCTGGCCTGGATCGCCGAGGGCACGTCCTTGGTGAAGTAGGTGTCGGACTGCGGGCCGTTCGGGACGTCCTCGCACTCGGTGTCCTGGGGCAGCGCGGGCGAGGGGCGCACCAGGACCATGACGGTCGGCTGCATCCGCCCTTCCTGCAGCAGCTTGAGCGCCGCACCCGGGTAGTTGAAGCGGGTGATCAGATTCTCGGCGATTCCTGGGAATCCGGTGCTGACGATCACGGCCGGGAACTGCTTCTGGGCGTACTCCGGCTGGAAGTACTGCGGCGGCAGGTAGACGTAGCCCTCGGTGGACAGCCGGCTGACCGCGCCGTCGATCCTGATCCTGCGGATCTCGCCGGACTGGCCGGGCTCGCGGCCCATCGCGCCGCCGCCCTTGACCGCGGCCTGGCCCATCGTCTCCACCATCAGCCGGCCGGAGGCGTCCGCCTTGTTGTGGATGACCACCGGGCCGGTGTCGCCGATGCCCAGCAGGTCGTCCCAACTGCTGTAGAAGGCGAAGTAGTTGTTGGCGACCAGGCCGAGCGCGGCGAGCACCGTGAGCTGGGTGGCGAGCAGTGCGCCGATCCGGCCGAGCACTGCCTGCCAGGTCTTCTTCGCGAGTCTGGGCCACAGCCAGACCGTGCCGACCATCATCACGACCGCGATCAGTGCGGTCAGCGCCAGCACCTTGTGGCTCGTCAGACCCATGTCCTGCTTGCTCCCACGCCTCGAACTCCAGTCCCCTCCGCTGGGGACATCCGAGGAGGTCACCCCGGTTCCCCCCTGCCGGGGCGCGAGGACCAACCCTAACGCCAGCTGGGAGAAAGCCGACCGCGGCTGGGAGGTTACGGGGAGCCGGGCGGACGGATGACAACTTTCAGATAACAGATTTCGAAAGTTGTCATCTGAAATCTGTCGGCTGTCGGCTGTCCGCTGTCGGCCGTCACCGGCCGGTCGACGGCCGGGCCCCGGGCTCAGCCGACCCGCCCCCACAGCCGCAGCCCCTCCGTGAGCTCGCGCATGCAGCGAGCGCCGAGGTCCTGCGGGGAACCCGGACCGGCGAGGGGCGCCTCGGAAGCGGCCCACTGCTCCAGGGCCACCCGGATCGCCGCGGTCGCGGCAGCGGCCGCCAGCCGGATCTCCAGCGGGTCGGTGCCGTCCGGGCAGCGCTCGGCGAGGGCGGCCCGCAGCCGCTCCTCCGAGTCGGCGTGGACGCGCTGCCAGGTGGCGTTCAGCTTCGGGTCGCGCAGCAGACCGCGGGCCCACTGCATCATCTCGACCCGCACCTCGTCGGCCGGGGTCAGCGACGCGACCGCAGCACGCTCCAGCGCCTCGCGCAGCGGCAGGTCAGCGGGGCTGGCCGTGAAGAGCTCCACCCACTCCTGCCCGCCCGCCGCGAGCAGCGGAGCGACGGCGTCCTCCTTGACCGAGAAGTACCGGTAGAACGTGCGCAGCGAGATGCCCGCGGCGAGGGCGATCTCCTCGGCGGTGGTCGCGTCCGCGCCCCGCTCGGCGAAGAGCGCGGCGGCGGTACGGGCGATCTCCAGCCGGGTGGCCTCACGGCGGCGCTGGGTCAGGGTCGGGCGTCCGGTCACGGGGTCAGCCTACGCGGGCGGATGCCAAGGCGGCACGTCACGACGAATCGGCACGAATGGACTTGTTGGCACAACGTGCCACATGGGCGTAACGTGCCTATTGAGGTCGAGAGAGCACGAACGAACGGAGTACCACCATGGAGCGCTTCAGCGGACGGAACGTCCTGATCACCGGCGGCGGCTCGGGCATCGGCCAGGCCACCGTGTACCGGATCCTCGCCGAGGGCGGAAAGATCGTCGCCGTCGACGTCAACGAGGACGGCCTGAAGAAGACCCTGGACCGCGCCACCGCCGAGGGAACCGCGGACCGCCTCACCGTCCAGGTGCTGGACATCGCGGACGAGGCGGCCGTCGTCGCGGGCGTGGCCGAGGCGATCGCCGGCCTGGGCGGCCTGGACGTGCTGGTCAACGCGGCCGGCATCCTCCGCTCCTCGCACACCCACGAGACCAGCCTGGAGTTCTGGAACAGGCTCCTCGCGGTGAACCTGACCGGCACCTTCCTGATGACCCGCGAGGCGCTCCCCGCGCTGCTCGCCGGCGGCAAGGGCGTGGTGGTCAACTTCAGCTCCACCTCCGCGAGCTTCGCCCACCCCTACATGGCCGCGTACGCCGCGACCAAGGGCGGCATCCAGTCCTTCACCCACGCCATCGCCTCGGAGTACTCGAAGCAGGGCCTGCGCGCGGTCTGCGTCGCACCGGGCAGCATCGACAGCGGCATGACCCACAACCCGGGCCTGCCCGCCGACGCCGACCTCAGCCTGCTGGCCAAGCTCTCCCCCGCGCTCGGCCAGGGCTTCGCCGGCCCGGAGACGGTGGCCGGCGTGATCGCCATGCTCGCCTCCGACGACGGCGCCTTCGTCACCGGCACCGAGCTCCGCATCGACGGCGGCACCCACATGTGACGCCGGTCGACCCGCCGACCCGCCAGACCACTCGACCGATTGACCGCTCGACCTCGGGAAGGCGGGGCCTGTGCCGTCCCCCGTGCGGCACAGGCCCCGCCTTCCCGTGGTCCCCAGGCCGTCCCGTCGCTCTCGGAAGGCCGGGCCGGCCGCGGCCCCGGTACCGAGCCGGGTGCGGCGGCGGTCACCGCAGGGGCTTCGCCAGGAGGAGTTCGCGGCCGACCCCGTCGGCGAGCAGGTCCCCGGGTTCCGCGAGTGGGGTGAAGCCGTGGCGGCGGTAGAGGGCGAACGCCGCCCCGTTGCCGGGGAGCACGGCGAGGCGCAGCGTGGTGCCGCCGGTGGCCCGGGCCCAGCGTTCGACCTCCTCGACGAGACGGTCCGCGACGCCCCGGCCGCGCGCCCGCGGGGCGACCCAGAGCGAGCGCAACTCCCGCACGCCGTCCGGTGATCCGGGCAGTCCGCCGACCAGGCCGACCGGGTCGTCGTCCAGGTGGGCCGCGACGTGGAGGGCGTCCGGGAGACGGAGCCGGTCGCGCCAGCGGTCCTCACCGCCCTGGTCCCAGTCGGCCAGGCCGGCCTTGAAGGCGTCCGGCGCGCCGGTCAGGGCGGCGAGACGGAGGTCCCGCCAGAGCGGCCAGTCGGCGGTCGTGAGGGTTCGGAGCGTCAGCATCACCATGCCCGGCACCGTAGAAGACCCGCCCGGCGGCCGTCTGCCGAATGCCCGCTCCGGCAGCCGCAGCCGCGGCCGATGGGACCCGCAGGCGACGAGCCCCGCCTACGGTGTGCGCCAGTCGGCGGCGAAGGCGGCGGCCGGGTTGGTGACGAGGAGCAGCTCGGGCAGTTCCGGGCCGTAGCTGCGGGCGAGGCGCGGGGCGAGGTCGGCGAGCAGACCGACCGGGCCGGCGGCCGCGCGTGCGCTCCGGGTGGTGGTGTCGGCGCCGAGCAGCAGTTGGTCGGCGTGGCCCGCCTCGACCAGGTCGGCGATCACGTCGAAGGCCTGGTGGTCGCCGGACCGGCCGGACCGGGAGGGGCTGTCCAGGGCGAGCCGGACCCCCTCGGCGGCCAGGGCACGGTGCAGCGCGCGGTCGGGGAGCCGGGTGAGGTGGCCGAGGACGATCCGGTCGGGCCGGACCCCGTGCCGGTCGTGCAGCAGGTGCAGGACCCGGAGCGGAGCGCCGTCGGCTTCGAGGTGGACGGCGATCGGGGCACCGGTGGCGTGGTGGGCCTCGGCCGCCGCGGCCATCGTCCACCGGGTGTGCCGGCTCACGGGCCCCGGATCGCCCGCGACCTTGATCAGTCCGGCCCGGACGCCCTCGGGCGCGCCGGGCAGACCGGTGGTGAGTTCGGCGACGAAGCGTTCCGCGAGGTCGGCGTACGCGCCGGGGCGCTCGGCCGGGTCGCCGTCGACGTCCGGGAAGAAGCCCGGCGCGTAGTGGACCGCCTGGTGCGCGCCGGTGGCGGCGACGACGTGGACGCCGGTGGCGAGGGAGAGCGCGGCGAGGGAGTCCGCGCCCCGGCCCAGGCCGAGCGGGGTCCACTGGACGAGGGCACGGCCACCGGCGGCGGCGTAGGCCCGCAGGACGTCCTCGGCGGCGGCCGGATCGTCCAGCTCCTGGCCGGGGAGCAGCGGGCTGCGGATGAAGAGGTGGTCGTGGGAGTCGGTGACCCCGAGGTCGGCGGGGTCCAGGTCGCCGAGGACGGTGCGGACGGTGCGGACGGTGCGGCTCATGCGTCGGCCTCCGGGGTGGTGCTCCCGGCGACGGTCTCCACCGCGGCCTCGGGGCCAGTTCCGGTCCCGGCCTTGGCCTCGGCCCTGGCCGCGGCGTCCGCGAAGGCGGCGGTGGCGACGCGCAGGCCGGCCAGCGCCTTGGGGAGACCGACGTACGGCGCGAGGTGGACGATGACCTCGGTGATCTCCGCCTCCGTCAGGCCGATCCGTCGGCTGTAGCGGACGTGGTCGGCCAGCTGCGGCTCGACGCCGCCGAGTGCGGTGAGCGCGGCCAGGTTCGCGATCTGGCGGTCGCGCAGGGCGAGTCCGGGACGCTGGTAGGTACCGCCGAAGAGGCTGGTGACGATCCAGTCGGGGAAGCCGGGGGCGAGGGCGTCCAGGCCCCCGAGCGTGGTGGCGGCGCCGGGACCCGCGAGTTCGGCGAGCAGGGCGTAACCGGCCGTGCGGTCGGTCGGGGCCGGGGTGAGGTCGGTGCCGATGGGAACGGTCGCGGGGGACATCGGGGCGGTGGGTCCTTTCACCAGTGGCGGCCGGCCGGCAGCCGGTCGAGTTCGGGGCGGGACAGGTGCAGCACCTGGTAACGGACGCCGGGCTCGTCCTCGGGGGCCGGGCCGTGCCAGAGGGCGAAGCGGAGCAGCTCCCAGCGGCTCGGGTCGACGGCCACGGCAGCGGAGTGCAGGGCCGGGTGCGTGGGCAGGTCGGCGAGCGCCCGCTCGACGGCCTCGGCCGGGTCGGCGGATTCCGGCAGCCGTACGGTCTCGCGGGTGGCGGTGGTCGGCGGCGCGGCCGCCTCCTCCGTTGGCGACGCCGCCTCCGAGGCCGAGGCCGATGTCGAGGCCGCCGAGGTTCCTGACGCGCCGCGGGTCAGGCCCGCGCCCAGCCAGTGCCGGACGGCGGGGCGGCCGAAGTCGGCGCTCAGGCCGCGGAATCCCGGCCCCCAGAGGAAACCGTTCATGCCCTCGACGGTGCGCCAGAGGTAGAACGGCGCGTACTGGTTGACGGGCGAGCCCTGTCGGCCGCGCTCGCGGACCAGATAGGCCTTGAGGCCGAGGCCCCTGTGCGCGTCGAGCAGGTGGCCCTTGTCGGCGACGCGCTTGCGGATGGCGCCCATGTCGTAGTCGGCGGGCAGGGTGATCTCGTACTGCATCGCGTGCACGGCTGGGCTCCTCGGGTTCGACGGGTCCGGCAGGCAGGCGGGCTGCCGGCCGGGCGGGCTTGGCGGGTCAGGCCGTGCGGTGTGCCGCGAGCAGGCCGAGGGCGCCACGAACGGCCCGGTCGAACGGCTCGGCGCTGTCGGCGGCACGGGCCAGGACGTAGCCGCCCTGGACGACGGCGACCACGGCGGCGGCGGTGTCGGCCGGGTCGAGGCCGGGGGCGAACTCGCCGTCCGCCTGGCCGTCGGCGATCAGTCCGGCGATCCGGCCGCGCAGCCAGTCGAAGGTCTCCTCGACGGGCGCGCGCAGGAGCGGGTCGGCGACCACGTCCGGGTCCTGGGCCATCCGGCCGATCCGGCAGCCGCGCAGGACGTCACGGTCGCGCTGCAGGTAGGCGGCGATCCGGTCGTAGGCGCTGCCGGGGGCGGCGAGGTCGGCCTCGGCGACGCCGCGCATCTGCTCGGCGCTGCGGCGCAGGGCGACGGCCGCGAGGTCGGGCTTGCCGGCGAAGTGGTGGTACATGCTGCCCTGGCCGACCCCGGAGCGCTGCTGGATGGCCTTGGGGCTGGTTCCGACGTAGCCGCGCTCCCAGAGGAGGGCCTGGGTGCTCTCGATGAGGCGGTCCTGGGTGCTCATGCGGACCACTGTACATACCAGTAGGTACAGAAGGCCAGTGCTGACTCCGACCGACCTGACCCGACTCGGGCTCGCGCTCAGGGCTCCGGTGCCGGTGCCGACTCTGGCCCTGGCCCTGGCCCTGGCCCTGGCTCTGGGTGCCCGGGCGGCTCCCCGGGACCCCCGCCGGGCGGAACGATTGAGGGCCGTGCGCCGCCCCCCGGCGGCCACGGCCCCTCGACCGTTCGTCATCCCCCGCCCCGCCGAACGGCATTCCGGCGCACCTGGTGGCGCGCGTCACGTCACGCACGGTTGCCGGCGTCACGCCGCGTAGGGGGTGCACGGCGCATTGCGCGGGCGGGCGGGGGATCCGGGCTGCCGTGGCAGCGCGCGGCGGGCGTGGACCGCTACGGCAGCGCCCGACGGATCTCCGGCGCCACCGCGCTCGCGAACAGCTCCAACTGCTCGCGCTGCGCCCCCTCGGTGAGGGCGTCGACCCCGATGCCGACCACCTCGTTGCCGAAGGCCTCGTGGTAGCGGTGGATCTTCTCGATCACCTGCTGCGGACTGCCGACCAGCGCCGAGCCGCGCTCCAGCGCGTCCTCCAGCGAGGTGAACGGCGAGTTGTTGTGCCGGCCCGCGGCCGAGTCGAACAGTGCGTTCCAGTACGGGCGGAAGCCCTCGACGGCGTCCTGTGAGCGCTCGGCGACGAACAGTCCGCCGAAGCTCGCGCCCACCCGGGCCCGCGCCGGGTCGTGCCCGTAGTGCTCCCAGCGCTCGCGGTAGTGCTCGACCAGCGTCCGGTACTTCTCCAGCGGATGGAAGGAGTTGGCGGAGAAGAGCGGGTCGCCGTGGCGGGCCGCGAGGTCGGTGGACCGCGTGCTGGTCGCGCTGCCGTGCCACACCGGGATCGGGTCCTGGAGCGGGCGCGGCCAGACCGTGACGTCCGTGAGCGGCGGGCGGGTCGAGCCCTCCCAGGTCACCTTCTCCTCGCGCCAGAGCCTGCGCAGCAGGCCGTAGTTCTCCGCGAGCGCCTCCCACTGGCGCTCCTCGGGGAGGCCGAACAGACCGAAGTGGCGCGGGTCGTTGCCCTTGCCGACGATCAACTCCAGTCGACCCCCGGAGAGTTGGTCGAGCATCGCGTAGTCCTCGGCGACCCGGACCGGGTCGAGGACGCTGAGCACCGTCACCGTGGTGAACAGCCGGATGGTGGAGGTGCGGGCAGCGATGGCGCTCAGCAGCAGGGGCGGCGCCGGGGAGAGGAACGGCTCACCGTGCCGCTCCCCCACGCCGTAGCCGTCGTAGCCGAGCTGCTCGGCGAGGACGGCCTGGTCGATGACGTTGTGCAGCTTCTGCTGCGGGGTGCGCCGGACACCGGTGACCGGGTCGGGGGCGTTGGCGACGAGGGACGAGACGGTGAACCGCACGGCGGTCTCCTTGGGCGCTCGGGACGGGCTCGGGGTCGGGCTCGGGCCGGACCAGGGTCGGGCCGGGGTCGGGTTCGGGCCGGACCAGGGTCGGGCCGGGGTCGGGTTCGGGCCGGACCAGGGTCGGGCCGGGGCCATGGCCGGGTACAGGACCGGGCCCCGGGCCGGGTACGGGCTGAGCATGGGAACGAGCTGAGCAGGACCGGGACGGGACCGGCGGGCCGGAGCGTCCCGGGATTCGGTGAGCCGCACGGAGAGCGGAGCGCGGGGAGCCGGTGCGCGGTCCGGCGCTGCGCTCCTACGGGCGGCACCGGCGGAACGGCCGACGGGGCGGGCGGTGGGCCGCTCGGGCGGCGGGGCTCGCGGGTGGCGTCAGCGGTCGGTGCTGCGGCGGTGGCGACAACAACAGCGGGCTGCGGCGGCGGCCACGGCCACGGTCCGGACTGCCATCTCGCCTCCCCCTCGCCTCGCACGCACGCGATCCTCCGCGAGCATAGGCACCGGCCCGGAACGGGGCAAGGCTTGATCCGCCGCGACGGACTGGCAGGATGTCCGGCATGAGCTACCTCGCCGCGGATGACCGCTATGACTCGATGACCTATCGGAAGGCCGGCCGCAGCGGCGTCCAGCTGCCCGCCGTCTCGCTGGGGCTCTGGCACAACTTCGGTGACGCCCAGCCGCTGGACGTGCAGCGGGCGGTGCTGCGCCGGGCCTTCGACCGGGGCGTCACGCACTTCGACCTGGCGAACAACTACGGCCCGCCGTACGGCAGCGCCGAGCGCAACTTCGGCTACCTGTTCGCCCAGGACTTCCGGCCGTACCGGGACGAGCTGTTCATCGCCACCAAGGCCGGCTGGGACATGTGGCCCGGCCCGTACGGCAACGGCGGCAGCCGCAAGTACCTGCTGGCCAGCCTCGACCAGTCACTGGACCGGATGGGGCTGGACTACGTCGACGTCTTCTACTCGCACCGGTACGACCCGGACACCCCGATCGACGAGACGATGGGCGCGCTCGACAGCGCGGTGCGCTCGGGCAGGGCGCTGTACGCGGCGATCTCCAACTACCCGGCGGAACAGCACCGGGAGGCGGTGGCGATCCTGCGCGAGCTGGGGACGCCGGTGCTGATGAACCAGTCGGCGTACTCGATCCTCAACCGGCACGTGGAGGACGGCGGCGTGCTGGACGCGGTGGGCGACACCCAGAGCAGCCTCATCGCCTACTCGCCGCTGGCCCAGGGACTGCTGACCGACCGCTACCTGTCCGGGGCGGTTCCGGCGGGCTCGCGGATGTCGGTCGGGAAGTTCCTCACCGAGGAGGCGCTGACCGAACGGAAGCTGGAGCAGCTGCGGGCGCTGGCCGCCGTCGCCGAGCGGCGCGGGCAGACGCTGGCGCAGCTGGCGCTGTGCTGGGTGCTGCGGGACCCGCGGGTGGTCTCGGTGATCATCGGTGCGAGCAGCGTCGCCCAGCTGGACCAGAACCTCGACGCACTGGCGGGCGGGCCGCTGACGGCCGAGGAGCTGGCGGAGATCGACCGGCTGAGCCGCTGAGCGGGGCGGAGGCGCCGACCGGAGGCCGAGGATGATCGCTGCGGCTGATGGCTACGGCTACGGCTACGGCTGACAGCTGACGATCGACGGATGACAGCTGACAGATTTCGAAATCTGTCAGCTGTCATCCGTTATCCGCTATCCGTCACTTGCCAGCTGTCACCAGTCAGCTACCGGTGTGCGGCCGCTTGATGCCCAGAGCGGGCAGAACCGTTTCTGCAACCCGATGGGCCTCCTCCAGCAGCGGGTTGCCCGAGAGGATGAAGGTGTCGACACCCAGCGCCTCGAACTCTTGCAGGCGCTCGATCACCTGGGCCGTCGAGCCGACCACCGCCGTACCGGGCCCGGGGCGGAACAGGCTCATTCCCGGCCAGAGGTTGGGGTAGACCTCCAGCTCCCGGGCCCGCGCCGGCACCTTCCCGCCGTGCTGGCGGAACTGCCGCTGCCAGCCGACCCCGTCCTCCGCCGTCGCGCCACCCAGCTGGCGCGCGTAGGTGGCCTCACCGGTGACGTCCAGCAGCCGGTCGGCGGCGGCCCAGGCCTCGTCCTCGGTGTCGCGGACGATCAGGTGCAGCCGCAGCCCGATCCGCACCGACCGGCCGTGGGCGGCGGCCCGCTCGCGGACCAGGTCCAGCTTCTCCTTGAGCAGGTGCGGCGGCTCTCCCCAGGTCAGGTAGACGTCCACGTGTTCGGCGGCCATCTCGATGCCGGCCGCCGAGCTGCCGCCGAACCAGAGCGGGATGCCGCCGGGCTGTACCGGGGTCAGCTCGCGCAGGCTCGCGCCCGCGTTCTTCAGCTCGTAGAACTCGCCCTTGTGGTCGAAGACTTCACCCGTCGTGAGGCGCTTGACGATCGACCAGTACTCGCCGCTGAGCCGGTAGCGGTCGTCGTGCTCGACGTCCAGGCCGTACTCGCGCAGCTGCGCGGTCGAGCCGTTCACCACGTTGAAGCGCAGCCGGCCGCCGTGCAGGTGGTCGAAGCTGAGTGCCATCTTGGCCAGCAGGGTGGGTGAGACCAGCCCCGGGTGGACGGCCAGCAGCGGCTTGAAGGCCGGGGTGGTGGCGGCCGCGAGCGCGCTGCCGAGCGTCCAGACGTCGTACAGGTCGGTCGCGAGCAGCGCGCCGGTGTAGCCCAGTCGCTCGACGCTGCCCGCCAGTTGCTGGAGGTAGCGGAGGTCCACCGGACGGCGGCCGGCCGGCTCCCAGGGGTAGTGCCCCTCGCGCGGAATGATGTACCAGAGGACTTCGGAGGCCACGGGTCAGACCGCCTTCGCGAGCGCGGCGGCCACCGGGGCCTCCAGGGCGGGGAGGTGGGCGTCGGCGACGGTCAGTGCCCGGTCGATGAAGCCCGCACCGTGGAAGATGTCCGCGGCCTCCTGCTGTTCGGCGACGAACCCGGCGGTGGCGGGCTCCAACCGCCAGGGCAGCGCGACCAGCGCGGACTGCCAGTCGGCGGCCGTGCCGCCCAGTTCCTCGGCGGCGATCGCGGCGGCCTCGGCCGGATTGGCGGCCGCCCAGGCGTCCGCCCGGCGCAGCGCGGTCGCGATCGCGGCGACCACCTCGGGGCGGCTGGTCGCGAAGTCCCGGCGGGTGAAGAACACCGAACGGTCGGTGATGACGTCACCGGTGCGGATCAGCTCGCGGAACTCCCCGGTGCGGCGGGCGGCGGCGAGTTCGGCGCCCTGGGCGATCCAGCCGGCGATCTCGCCGTCGCGCAGCCGCCGGGCCTGGTCCTGGCCGGCCGCCGGGCGCTCCGGGGTGACGTCGTCGCCGTACGAAAGTCCCTGCGCGTGCAGGGCCTTGGCGAGCAGGTGGGTCTGCCAGGAGCCGACGGCGAGGACGACGGCGGCACCCTTGAGGTCCGCGACCGTCCGCACCGGGCCGGAGTCCAGCACCAGGAGGGCGCCGTGGTCGGGGCGGGGTGCGGAGACGGCCGCGTAGACCAGGTCGTGGCCGGCCGCCTGGGCGGTGATCGGCGGGGTGGAGCCGGTGCCGCCGAAGTCGATGACGCCCTCGGCGAGCAGCGCGCCGGTGCGGGTGCCGTCCGCGTAGTGGTGGAAGGCGCCGGTCTCGCCGTGCGGGGCCAGTTCCTCGTCCAGGTAGGGGAGTCGGGCGAGGTAGTAGAGCGACGGGTTGCTGGCGTGGACGCCGAGGGTGACGGTCATCTGGTCAACTCCGGTGGTGCGGGCTCGGTTGGTCGGAAGTCAGGGTGAATCGGGGGGAATCGGGAGGGTAGCGGGGGTTCTCGGGGAACCGCGGGGAACTTCGGGGAACTGCGGGGAATCGCGGTGGACCGTGGTGGATCGCGGGCGTCAGTGGACGCCGAGGTCGGCGAGCAGCCGTCGCCGCAGGTCGGCGAAGGCCGGATCGGCCGGGTCGCGCGGGCTCTCGACGGTGACGGCTTCGTCCCGGGCGAGCAGGCCGTCGCGCAGTACCACGACCCGGTCGGCGAGCCGCACGGCTTCGTCCACGTCGTGGGTGACCAGCAGTACCGCCGGGCGGTGGCGGCGCACCAGGTCGCCGACGAGGTCCTGCATGCGCAGCCGGGTGAGCGCGTCCAGGGCGGCGAACGGTTCGTCGAGCAGCAGGAGTTGCGGCTCCCGGACGAGCGCCCGGGCGAGTGCGACGCGCTGCGCCTCACCTCCCGACAGGGTGGCCGGCCAGGCCTCGGCGTGCCGCTCCAGGCCGACCTCGGCGAGCGCCTTCAGCCCGGTCTCCCGGGTCGCGGCGCCGCGCGGCAGGCCGACCGTGACGTTCGCCAGCACCCGCTTCGACGGCACCAGGCGGGGCTCCTGGAACACCACGGTTCGGACCGGCGGGACGAGCACGGTGCCCCCGTCCGCCTGGTCGAGCGCCCCGAGGATGCGCAGCAGCGTGGTCTTTCCGGTGCCGCTCGCACCCAGCAGGGCGACGAACTCCCCACGGGCGATGGAGAGGTCGACCCCGTCGAGCACCGCCCGGGTGCCGAACACCCGGCGCAGACCGCGCAGGTGGACGGCCGGGACCGTCTCCTCGGAGGCCGAGGAGGCCGAGGAGACCGAGGAGACCGAGGAGACCGAGGAGGCGGAGGAGACCGACGGAGAGGACGGCGTGGAGGACGAGGACGTGGCGGTGGTGAACGTGTCGGCGGTCATCGGGCCGCTCCCTGGACGACCTGGCGCCACGGCATCAGCACGCGCTCCAGGACCCGGACGACACCGTCCGCGGCGAGGCCGAGCAGCCCGTAGATCAGGATGCAGACGGCGAGGACGTCGGTGCGCGAGTAGTTCTGCGCCTGGGCCATCAAGTAGCCGATGCCTTCGGTGGAGTTGATCTCCTCGGCGGCGATCAGGGCGATCACGCTGAGCGTCATCGACAGGCGCAGTCCGGACAGCAGCGAGGGCAGGGCGCCGGGCAGCACGACCGTGCGCACGATCGCCCAGCGTCCGAGGCCGAAGCTGCGCATCGCCTCGACCAACTTGCGGTCGGTGCTGCGGACCCCACCCGAGGCGGACACGTACATCGGGAAGCTGGTGGCGACCCCGATCAGGGCGACCTTCGCGGTCTCGGTGATGCCGAACCACACCATGAACAGCGGGACGAGGGCCAGGAAGGGCACGGTGCGCAGGACCTGGATCGCGGAGTCGAGCAACTCCTCGCCGAGGCGGGTGAATCCGGTGACCACGCCGAGCACCAGTCCGGTGGTCGCGCCGAAGAACAGTCCGAGTCCGGCGCGGGTGAGGGAGACCGACAGGGCGTCGGTCAGCTGGCCGTTGCCCCACAACTCCCCCACCGCCTGCGCGACCTGGGCGGGCGAGGCGAGCACGTCCTGGGTGAGCGCGCCGGTGGCCGAGGCGAGTGCCCAGCCGCCGAGCAGGGCGAGCGGACCGATGGTGCGCAGGGTCACGGCGAGTGCCCGGGGGCGGGGCCGGTGCCGCCGGCTCTGCGGGGCGACCAGGCCGGAGTCCAGTGCGGCCCGGGTGTCTTCCGGCGTGAACGGCCGGGTTGCGGTGGTCACTTGGCACCGTCCCCGAGCTTGTTGATGTCGATCAGGTACGGCTTGACGTCCACCGGCTGCTTGGTGACCTTCTGGTCGGCGAAGAACTGGGCGACCGTCCCGAAGCGGGCGATGTCGGCGTCGGAGATGGCGTCGGCCGGGGTGCCCTGCTTGCCGACGTTCACCGCGACGTCCTTCTCGGCGGGGGTGACGGCGGTCGGGCCGGCGTCGGTGAACACGTTGAGGTAGCCGGCCGGGTCGGCCTTCTCCTTGGCGCCGTTCTCCCGCAGATAGGCGTAGAAGGCCTTCACCACCTCGGGGTGCTTGTCGGCGAAGCCGTTGCGTACCGCCCAGACCGCGTAGTTGTCGGAGCCCACCTCCTGGCCGTTGACCAGGAAGTGCGCACCGGCGTTGGCGATGGCGGGGGTCGAGAAGGTGTTCCAGGTCGCCCAGGCGTCCACCTGGCCGGAGTTGAAGACGCCGGAGGTCTGGTCGGCGCGCAGGTAGACCCGCTCCACCTTGTCGGCCGGGACGCCGTTCTTCGCCAGTGCCTTGAGCAGCAGGTACTCGCTGGTGCCGCCCTGGGAGACGGCGACCTTCCTGCCGACCAGGTCCTGGACGGACTTGACGGGCGAGTCGTTCTTCACCAGGATCCCCTCGCCGACGCCGTCGGGCGCGGTCTGGGCGAACAGCTTGAAGCCGGGCTTCTGGGCGAGCGCGGCGACGGCCGAGGTGATCGAGCCCTGGGCGATGTCCAGTTGGTCGGCGGAGAGGGCCTGGGCGGCGGGGGCGAAGGGGCCGGCGCTGCCGGTCCAGGCGACCTTGGCGTGGACCGCGGCCAGGGTGCGGTCCAGTGAACCGTCCTTCTTGCCGCGGGCCAGGAAGCCGTTGTTGCCGGGATCGGGCAGGCGGAGCACCACGTCGGCCTTGCCGCCGGCCCCGCCGTCGGCGGAGGCCTTGGCCCCGTCGGCGGAGGAGCCGCAGGCGGTGAGGGCGGCGGAGGCGAGCAGAACGGTGGCGGCGAGCGCGGGACGAGGGGTCTTCACGGGGGTCTCCAAGGGGTGACAGATGACAGCCGACAGCTGACAACTTTCGAAATCTGTTAGCTGAACGCTGTTACCTGAAGTCTGTGATCCGAACGCCGCCGGCACCGGAACCCGCGCCCGCCGCCTCACCCGCACGCCGCACCCGCAACAACTCGCGCGCTGCACGCAGCGGCTCCGGGTCGGCCCAGGCCTGGACGTCCACCGGCGCGGCAAGGAAGCCCTGCTCCCTGAGGAATCGTTCCTGCATCGCGAGTAGCTCCAGCCGCTCCGCCGACAGGTCGAGCCGCAGGGTTCGGTGGCTGCCCGGCGCATAGGCTCCGGCGACGCCCTCGGCACCGGCACCGGTCTCGGCCCGCAGGATCCGGACGACCTCCTCCGGACGCTCCGCCGCCCAGTCGGCGGCCTCCAGCAGCACGGCGAGGAACCGGGCCACCAGCTCGGGGTGTTCGTCCAGCAGCCGCTGGTGGACGGTGATCGGCCGGGGCGTGCCGTTGTTGACCCGGGCCCGGCGGTCCGGCGCCGCGTCCAGTTCCACGGCCACCTCCGCACCGACCCGGCGGGCCGCCTCGACGGCGAGCGCCCCCTTCACGTACACCGCGTCCACCGTGCCGTCCCGCAGCGCGGCCAGCTCGGCGGACCACTGCCCGCCGCCCTCGGAACCGGGGACGTCCACCAGCTCGGCGTCCGCCAGGGTGAGGCCCGCGAGCCCGAGGGCGCCCCGGAGGCCGGCCAGCGCCATCGCCCGCCAGAAGTCGATGCCGATGTCATGATGTGGCACCGCCAGTCGCAGTCCACGCAATTGCCCGGGTTTGGTGATGCCGCTGCCGGCCCGGACGAGTACCACCTGGCGCTCCTCGATCCAGGTGAGGCCGATCAGCCTGGTCGCCTCGCCGCACGAACGGGCCCACAGCGCGGGGACGTTTCCGCCCTCCCGGAACAGACCGGTCAGCGCGTGGGTGTAGTGGTGGTCCGCGGCCACCTCGGGCGGTGCGTCCTGCAGCGAGCGGACCGCGATGCCGTCGGTGGCGAACTCGCGGGCGAGCCAACCCTGATCGGCGGCGATCCCGGTCGCGGTGGGCACCGGGCAACGGGTGAACCAGAGGGTGTCGGGAAGCGAGGAGGCGTTCTGGGTACGACTGGACAACGGAGTTGGTCCTCTACGGGGGCTCCGACGACGGCCGGAGGAGCTCGGGATCGATGACCGCACGGAGGCCCATGAGGCCTGGTGCGCAAAGAAGTTGTGCGCCACGGTGCAGGACGGCAGGCGGTGCGGGAGGGTCGGGCGGCGCGGGAGGGGTCGTTCAGCGACAACACGCACGGGAGGGGAGACACCGGTGGGACGTCACGGCGCTTCTCCTTCCGTGGAAATCGGGACGGTCACCGCCGAGGCCGAGTGGCCGTTCGACGCGATGCGAGGAGCGTTCCACGGCAGACGAGCCCGAAGCAAGCTTTTGCCACATCGTGGGATCAGTTGTTCATCAATGCCATTCCATTGCAACGTCGTCGACACATTCCCGCAGCACTGGCTGCCCTACGCTGAGACCGCCTCCGGCCTTCCGTCCGGAGTTCCGAACCGAAACGCGAGGTGCCATGGCCGAGGCCGCCACCGCCGTCCAGAGTCCGCCGGCCGGTGCGCAGGCCGTCCAGCGCGCGCTCGGGCTGCTGCACTGCTTCCACGACAACGGCCCCGACCTGAGCGCCTCGGACCTCGCCCGCCGGATGGGCCTGTCGGTCTCCACGGCGCACCGGCTGGCCCGCACGCTGGTCAGCGCCGGATTCCTGGAGCAGGACGAACAGACCGCCCGCTACCGGCTCGGTCCTGCCGTCGCCGAACTCGGCCAACTCACCTTCCACCAGCGCGGGCTGCACCTGGCCGGGCCCGAGCTGGACCTGCTCTCCCGGCGCACCAAGGCGACCGCCGACCTGGCGATCCGCAGCGGCACCCACGCCGTGATCCTGGTCGGCGGTTCCGTCCGCCCGGACACCGGGCTGGGCCTGCGTCGGCCACTGCACTCCACAGCCCTCGGCAAGATCCTGCTGGCCTGGCCCCGCCCGGGCGAGACGGCGCCGGCGGCACTGGGACCGCTGCCCTCCTTCACGGACCGCACGATCACCGAACCAGCGCTCCTGGACGACGAGTTGGCGAAGGTTCGAGCGGCCGGGTACGCGCTCAACGACGGCGAGTCGGCCGCCGGGGTGCGGACGGTCGCCGTGCCCGTCCTCGACGGCGCCGGGCAGGCGCGGTTCGCCCTCGCGGTCCGCTCGACGCCCGCGCACCTCACCGACGATCGGCTGGACTGGTTCCTCGGTCACGCCCGCGGTTGCGCCGACGCGCTCGCCGTCCTGTTGCTGCCGCCGGATCAGCGTTCCTGACGGCCCATCGGGACACGACGAAGCGGCGGGCCGCCCGTCCACGTCCTGGGCGGGCGGGCCGCCCCCGGGGCCCCCCCGTGGGGGGCGACCCGCGGGGGGGCCCCCCCCCGGCCCCGACCC
>NZ_JBSHBN010000045.1:0-57689 GCF_053612025.1 Kitasatospora sp. NPDC054768 | reverse complement strand
CCTCCGCTCCGCGGAGGGCGGCCCTTCGATTTTTGTACGTTCCGGAGCAGCGCAGCCCGGGGGTGGCGGCGTAGGATCATCCGTCCGCTCGTTTTCCGGAGCGGGATTCCGCCGCAACCACCGAGGCCATGCAGAGCAACACGCCCACCACCCCCGCCACCGACCACGAGACCGTCCGCGCGCGCGAGATCGCCGGTGAGCAGCAGCACCTCGACACCGTCTACCACCGGTTGGAGGAGAAGCTCGCCGAGGCCGAGTACATCCTGGAGGACGCCGCCAAGCGGGTCCAGGTCGGCACCCCCGGCGCGCTCGCCGAACGCGACGCCCAGGTCTACCGGGCCGGCGCCCACCTCCACCGACTGAACAGCGAGTTCGAGGACTTCCTGTTCGGCCGGATCGACCTCCAGCGGGCGGACGCCCCGGAGGAGCACGGGATCCCGTCGGACACCCCGCTCGACCCGGCCGACCCGGCCGTCGCCGAGACCCTCCATATCGGCCGACTGGGCGTGCTGGACGCCGAGTACGGCCCGCTGGTGATCGACTGGCGCGCGCCCGCCGCCGCCCCCTTCTACCGCGCCACCCCGGTCGAACCGGGCCGGGTGATCCGTCGCCGGGTGATCCGCTCCAAGGGCCGCAAGGTGATCGGCGTCGAGGACGACCTGCTGCGTCCGGACCTCGCCCCGACCCTGGACGGCGAGGAGCTGGCCGTGGTCGGCGACGGTGCGCTGATGGCCTCGCTGGGCCGCGCCCGCAGCCACTCGATGCGCGACATCGTCTCCTCCATCCAGAAGGAGCAGGACGAGGTGATCCGCGCCGCCGCCGCGGGCGCCACCCTGGTCACCGGCGGCCCCGGCACCGGCAAGACCGCCGTCGCCCTGCACCGCGCCGCCTACCTGCTCTACCAGGACCGCCGCCGCTACGCCGGGGGCATCCTGGTGGTCTCGCCGACCCCGCTGCTGGTGTCCTACACCGAGGGCGTGCTGCCCGCGCTGGGCGAGGAGGGCCAGGTCGCCATCCGGGCGGTCGGCTCGCTGGTGGACGGCATCGAGGCGGGCACCTACGACACTCCCGAGGCGGCCCGGGTCAAGGGCTCGGGCCGGATGGTGCAGCTGCTGCGCCGGGCCGCCCGCGCGGCGCTGGAGCTGGGCGCGCCGCAGGAGCTGAAGGTCGTCGCCCGCGGCGAGGTGCTGAAGCTGGACGCCTCCCGGCTGAAGGCCGTGCGCGGCAACGTGGTGGGCTCCGGCGGCACCCCGCTGAACCTGCTGCGCCCGCGGGCCCGCCGGCTGCTGCTGGACGCCCTGTGGCAGCAGGCCACCAGGGACCTGCCGAAGCCCGCCGACCACTACGCCCGCGAGCAGCGCCAGGAGGAGAAGGAGTCCTTCGACGAGTACGTCTCGGACGAGGCCTCGTTCCTGGACTTCCTGGACGCCTGGTGGCCGGCACTGAGCCCGCGCCGGGTGCTCGGCACGCTGCGGCAGCACCGGCACACCAACCGGATCGCCCGTCGCGCCGTCACCCCGGACGAGGCCAGGCTGCTGGCCGCCTCCTGGCGCCACCTGTCCGCGGAGGGCGCGGGCGCGCTGTCCGCGCACGACGTCGCGCTGATCGACGAGCTCCAGGTGCTGCTGGGCGAGCCGGCCCGCCCGAAGGTCCGCGAGGTGGACGCGGTGGACCTGCTGAGCGGCCTGGAGGAGGTCACCACCTTCGCCGACCGCTCCACCCGCCAGCGCGACCGCCAGCCGGTCGAGCGCAGGGAGTACGCGCACATCATCGTGGACGAGGCGCAGGACCTCACCCCGATGCAGTGGCGGATGATCGGCCGCCGGGCCCGGATGGCCACCTGGACGATCGTCGGCGACCCGGCGCAGTCCTCCTGGCCGTTCCCGCAGGAGGCCCAGGCCGCACTGGACGACGTGCTCTCCGGCAAGCCGCGCCGCCGCTTCACGCTGACCGTGAACTACCGCAACCCGGCCGAGATCGCCGAGGTCGCGGCGAAGGTGCTGGCGCTGGCCGCGCCGGGCACCCCGTCGCCGAGCGCGGTGCGCCGCGTCGGCGTGGAGCCGCGCTTCGCGGCCACCACCGACCCCTCGCCGGAGGCCTTCGGCGAGGCCGCCCGGGCCGAGCTGGAGCGGCTGCTGGCCGAGGTGGACGGCACCGTGGCGATCGTGGTGCCGATGGACCGCCGGGACGAGGCGGCCGGCTGGGCCGAGGGCCTGGGCGGGCGCGTGGTGGCGCTGGGCAGTCTGGAGGCCAAGGGCCTGGAGTACGACGCGACCGTGGTGGCCGACCCGACCGGCATCGCCGGCGAGTCGGAGGCCGGGCTGCGGGTGCTGTACGTGGCGCTGACCCGCGCGACCCAGCGGCTGACCGTGCTCTCCGGCCCGGACGACCTGCCGGACGCGGACGGCGTGCCCGCGCTGCTGCACGGCTGACGGCCCGTCGGGTCCCGTCGGGACTCGTCGGGTCCCGACGGAAGAAGGCCCCTCACCGGACGGTGAGGGGCCTTCAGACGTTTACGACACCGACCCGCCATGCTCGCCTCGCGGCAAGTGGTCCCTCGAAGGGACGAAGGTTGGGCCCGGGGGCTTGGATCGAGCCGGTGTCCCGTCCAATGTAACGCATCGGCCGGGAGAGGCAAGGAGTGAGCGGCGGGGGACCGGCGGCCATTGGGTGGGATTGTCGGGTCCGCACACTCAATGAACGTTATTTCTGGCTACCCCTTGGAAGGTGCGACGATCGAGGTCTAGCATGCGCGGGCGATGCCTTCAACAAAATGTTGAGCCTGCGGGACAGACGGAAGAAGGAAGCGTCGATGGCGACGGTGCCCAGTGTCTCCAACTCGATCACGGTACGGCTGGAGGTCCCGGCCCGGGGCAACGCCGTCAGTGCGATCACCACGGCCGTGGAGTCCTCCGGCGGGTCGGTGACCGGTCTCGACGTCACCGCCTCCGGCCTGGAGGCGCTGCGGATGGACGTCACGGTGGCGGCCTCCTCGGTCGCGCACGGCGAGGAGATCGTCGAGAAGCTGCGCGCGATCGACGGCGTGTCGATCGGCAAGGTCTCGGACCGCACCTTCCTGATGCACCTCGGCGGCAAGATCGAGATGTCCTCGAAGCTGCCGATCCGCAACCGTGACGACCTCAGCATGATCTACACCCCCGGCGTCGCCCGGGTCTGCATGGCGATCGCGGAGAACCCCGAGGACGCGCGCCGCCTGACCATCAAGCGCAACAGCGTCGCCGTGGTCACCGACGGCTCGGCGGTGCTGGGCCTGGGCAACATCGGCCCCGAGGCCGCGCTGCCGGTCATGGAGGGCAAGGCGGCCCTGTTCAAGCGCTTCGCCGGGATCGACGCCTGGCCGATCTGCCTGGACACCCAGGACACCGACGAGATCGTCGCCATCGTCAGGGCGATCGCCCCGGGCTTCGCCGGGATCAACCTGGAGGACATCTCCGCGCCGCGCTGCTTCGAGATCGAGGCCCGGCTGCGCGAGGCCCTGGACATCCCGGTCTTCCACGACGACCAGCACGGCACCGCGATCGTCGTGCTGGCCGCCCTCACCAACGCGCTGAAGGTGGTCGGCAAGCGGATCGCCGACATCCGCGTGGTGATGTCGGGCGCCGGCGCCGCCGGCACCGCGATCCTCAAGCTGCTGATGGCGGCCGGCGTCGAGCACGCCACCGTGGCGGACGTGCACGGCGTGGTCCACCTGGGCCGCGGGGACCTCAACGAGAACCTGCGCTGGATCGCCGAGCACACCAACCGCTCGGGCCGCACCGGCAGCCTCAAGGAGGCCGTGGCGGGCGCCGACGTCTTCATCGGCGTCTCGGCCCCGAACGTCCTGGACGGCGACGACCTGGCCACCATGGCGGAGGACTCGATCGTCTTCGCGCTGGCCAACCCGGACCCGGAGGTCGACCCGGCCATCGCCCGGCAGACCGCCGCCGTGGTCGCCACCGGCCGCAGCGACTTCCCGAACCAGATCAACAACGTGCTGGTCTTCCCGGGCGTCTTCCGCGGCCTGCTGGACGCCCAGAGCCGTACCGTCAACACCGAGATGATGATCGCCGCCGCCCGGGCGCTGGCCACCACCGTGGCAGACGACGAGCTGAACGCCAACTACATCATCCCGAGCGTGTTCCACAAGGACGTCGCCAAGACCGTCGCCTCCGCGGTGCGCGAGGCGGCCCTGGCGGGGGCCCAGGAGGACCGCGCGCCGGCCCGTCCGACCCCCGGCATCGTCGGCACCCTGGACACCGCCGCGTTCCCCGTCGTCAAGCTCTGACGACCGGGTCGGGCGACGTGTCACGGATCGCTCAAATGTACGAATAAGGGCCATACCCGCCCAGCCCGCCCCGAACCCTTGCGACACAAGGGCGAGGGGCGTGTTTGGGCTTGTCAGTCCTAGGGCGTACCGTAGCCCTGCACGGGGCAGGCGTGTCCGACAAGTACGGAACGTCCCCCTGGTCTTCCGGCGTGTCGTCCCGACCGCCGCCCGCGCCCGGTCCGCCGGAGCCGACGGAGCGTCACACCTCCAACGAGCGGGCGATGTTCGGGTGGCTCGCCCGGGGCCCGATTGGCTTTCTCGGGGCCGGTCGGGGCAGGATTCGTATCCAGGCGGGCGGGTGGGCCTTCGACGGCTCCGGCGCGCGGCATCGGGTACGGACCCGGCCTGCGACCACGCATTGCCTGCATGAGCACAGTGTGCGGACCTGCGGCCCATCCGGGTGCCCCCCGGTGGGAGCACCGATGGGCCCCCGCGCACCGCAAGCGAACAGACCACAGGAGTACACATGAACCGCAGTGAGCTGGTGGCCGCGCTGTCCGAGCGCGCCGAGGTGACCCGCAAGGACGCCGACGCCGTTCTGGCCGCCTTCGCCGAGATCGTCGGCGAGGTCGTCGCCAAGGGCGACGAGAAGGTCACCATCCCCGGTTTCCTGACCTTCGAGCGCACCCACCGCGCTGCCCGCACGGCCCGCAACCCGCAGACCGGCGAGCCGATCCAGATCGCCGCGGGCTACAGCGCCAAGGTGAGCGCCGGCTCCAAGCTGAAGGAAGCCGCCAAGGGCGCTGCCTGAGCCACCCCTTGAACGCCCGAGAGGCCGGGCTCCCCGCTGGGGAGCCCGGCCTCTCGCCGTTGGGACCGGACCGTCAGGCGTCGACCAGCTGCTCGCTGGGCAGCTCGACGTGGGCGCCCAGGTCGCGCAGCTTGTCCATGAAGTTCTCGTAGCCGCGGTTGATCAGGTCGATGCCGTGCACGGTCGAGGTGCCCTCGGCCGCCAGCGCCGCGATCAGGTACGAGAAGCCGCCGCGCAGGTCCGGGATGACCAGCTCGGAGCCGATCAGCTTGGACGGGCCGGAGACGACCGCGGAGTGCAGGAAGTTGCGGGCGCCGAAGCGGCACGGGGTGCCGCCCAGGCACTCGCGGTAGAGCTGGATGTGCGCGCCCATCTGGTTCAGCGCGCCGGTGAAGCCGAGCCGCGACTCGTACACCGTCTCGTGGACGATGGACAGGCCGGTGGCCTGGGTCAGCGCGACCACCAGCGGCTGCTGCCAGTCGGTCTGGAAGCCCGGGTGCACGTCGGTCTCCAGGGCGATCGCCTTGAGCTCGCCGCCCGGGTGCCAGAAGCGGATGCCCTCGTCGTCCACCTCGAAGGCGCCGCCGACCTTCCGGAAGGTGTTCAGGAAGGTCATCATCTCCAGCTGGCGGGCGCCGCGGACGTAGATGTCGCCCTTGGTGGCCAGCGCCGCGCAGGCCCAGGAGGCCGCCTCCAGGCGGTCCGGCAGCGCGCGGTGGTTGTAGCCGTTCAGCTCGTCCACGCCGGTGATCAGGATCGTCCGGTCGGTGCCCAGCGTGATGATCGCGCCCATCTTCTGCAGCACGCAGATCAGGTCGACGATCTCCGGCTCGATGGCCGCGTTGCGCAGCTCGGTGACGCCCTCGGCGAGGACGGCGGTGAGCAGCACCTGCTCGGTCGCCCCGACCGAGGGGTAGGGCAGCTCGATCTTGGTGCCGCGCAGCCGCTGCGCGGCGACCAGGTAGGTGCCCTGCGGGTGCTTCTCGATGGTGGCGCCGAACTGGCGCAGCACCTCGAAGTGGAAGTCGACGGGGCGGCCGCCGATGTCGCAGCCGCCGAGGCCGGGGATGAAGGCGTGGCCGAGGCGGTGCAGCAACGGGCCGCAGAACAGGATCGGGATCCGCGAGGAGCCGGCGTGCGCGTCGATGTCGGCGACGTTGGCGCTCTCGACGTGCGAGGGGTCGAGGATCAGCTCGCCGTCCTCGTCACCGGTGCGCACGGTCACGCCGTGCAGCTGCAGCAGGCCGCGGACCACCTTGACGTCGCGGATGTCCGGGACGTTGCGCAGTCTGCTGGGGCCCTGCCCGAGGAGGGCGGCGACCATGGCCTTGGGCACCAGGTTCTTCGCACCGCGGACGCGGATCTCGCCTTCGAGCGGATTTCCGCCATGGACCAGCAGGACGTCGTCGGTCATCGTTCTCGCAATCCGGGGTGCCAGAGGAGTCGGAAAGGGCGGCTCCGGGAGAGAGCCGGTGGTGGACCGTTCGTACGGGCGCGTTCGGGCCCCCGGCGAAACCGAGTCGGCACCGTATGGGCGTCCACCAGACGTAGATGGTAGTAGGCGCTCCGTTGGTTCCCGTGAGCCTCTCCCGTGATGGTGCTCTCTCCGGGCCCGCGCCCGCCCCCCGGTGCGGCCGTACGGGTGTTCGTCCGGCGTGGGGGTTTCCGGGTGTTGCGGTGTCCGAGCGGTGCCGTTCTGCGGGATCATGTGGGCATGACGGCGGCCCATTCGCACGGAGGCCGGTCCCACACCGGCTGTCTGCTCGTCGCGACGCCCCTGCTCACCGACCCGAACTTCGCGCGGGCGGTGGTGCTGCTCCTCGACCACGACGTCGAGGGGGCGCTCGGCGTGGTCCTCAACCGGCCGACGCCGGTCGAGGTGGGAAGCGTGCTGGACGGCTGGAACAGACTCGTCGGACAGCCGGCCGTGGTGTTCCAGGGCGGCCCGGTGGCGCTGGACTCGGCGCTCGGCCTCGCGGTGGCACCGGGGGAGCCGGGCACCGGCGAGCCGCTCGGCTGGCGCCGGGTGCACGGCGCGATCGGCCTGGTGGACCTGGAGGCGCCGCCCGAGGTGCTGGCCGGGGAGCTGGGCAGCCTGCGGATCTTCGCCGGGTACGCCGGCTGGTCGCCGGGACAGCTGGAGGCGGAGCTGGAGAGCGGCGCCTGGTACCTGGTGGACTGCGAGCCGGGGGACGTCTCCAGCCCCGAGCCGGAACGGCTGTGGCGCGCGGTCCTGCGCCGCCAGCGCGGCCCGCTCGCCCTGCTGGCGACCTACCCGGACGACCCCACGATGAACTGAGCCGACCGGCCCCGCGCCGCGACACTGGCCGGGTTTCCGGAGGCCCCCATAGACTTGGCACCCATGAGCACTCTTGAGCCCGAGCGCGGCCTCGGCACCGGCACCCTGGTCGAGCCCGTCCCACAGGTGTCCCACGGGGACGGCGACCACGAGCGCTTCGCGCACTACGTCCAGAAGGACAAGATCATGGAGAGTGCCCTCTCCGGGTCTCCCGTGGTGGCGCTCTGCGGCAAGGTGTGGGTGCCCGGGCGCGACCCGAAGAAGTACCCGGTCTGCCCCATGTGCAAGGAGATCTACGACGGCATCGGCAAGCCGCAGGGCGGCGACGGCGACAACAAGTAGTCCGCGGCGCCGCGCACAACGCCGTTTTGCATAGCACCAGGGTTTCCCCGGTGGTCTATGCCAATCGCCGGGGCGTGGGCAGGATGTCGGAATGGACCTCATTCCCGCACCGTCGAGTGCCGTTCGCCGCCCGGACGAGGACTACCCGCTCGACGCCGCCACCACGCTGACCGCACCCCCCGCGCTGGCCGACGCCGAGCGCTGGCTGCGGACCACGCTGTCCGCCGCCACCGGGCTGCCGCTCGGCCCGGGCCGGCCGGGTTCGGGCATCGAGCTGGTCGAGGACCGGACGCTCGCCGCCGAGGCGTACCGGATCACGGTGCGCCCCGGCCACGCCCTGCTCGCCGCGGGCGGCCCGGCCGGAGCGCTGTGGGGCGCGCAGACCCTGCGGCAGCTGCTCGGGCCGGACGCCTACCGCCGCTCGCCGCTGCGCCGCGAGGGCTGGGTCCTGCCCGGCGCCGACATCGCGGACGCCCCCCGGTTCGGCTGGCGCGGCGCGCTGCTCGACGTCGCCCGGCACTTCCTGCCCAAGTCGGACGTGCTGCGCTTCGTCGACCTGCTGGCCGCGCACAAGCTCAACGTGCTGCACCTGCACCTGACCGACGACCAGGGCTGGCGGGTGGAGATCAAGCGCTACCCGAGGCTGACCGGGCGCGGCGCCTGGCGGGAGCGCTCGATGGTCGGCTACCGGGCCGGGCAGCGCCGCGACGACCGCCCGCACGGCGGCTACTACACCCAGGACGACCTGCGCGAGATCGTCGCCTACGCGGCCGCCCGCGGGGTCACCGTCGTCCCGGAGATCGACCTGCCCGGCCACACCCAGGCCGCCGTGTCCGCCTACCCCGAGCTGGGCAACACCGACGTGGTGGACACCGCCGGGCTCGGGGTCTGGACCGACTGGGGGGTGAGCCACAACGTGCTCAACGCCTCCGAGGAGACCCTGCGCTTCTTCGAGGGCGTGCTGGAGGAGGTCCTGGAGCTCTTCCCGTCCGAGTTCATCCACCTCGGCGGCGACGAGTGCCCCAAGGAGCAGTGGAAGGACAGCGCCGCCGCGCAGGCCCGGATACGCGAGCTGGGCCTGGCCAACGAGGACGAACTGCAGAGCCACCTCATCCGGCACTTCGACGGCTGGCTGGCCGACCGCGGCCGCCGGCTGATCGGCTGGGACGAGATCCTGGAGGGCGGGCTCGCGCCGGGCGCCGCCGTCTCCTCCTGGCGCGGCTTCGGCGGCGGGGTCGCCGCCGCGAAGGCCGGGCACGACGTGGTGATGTGCCCCGAGCAGCACGTCTACTTCGACCACCGGCAGGCGGACGGACCGGACGAGCCGATCCCGGTCGGATTCGTGCGCACGCTGGAGGACGTCTACCGGTTCGAGCCGGTCCCCGAGCAGCTGGACGAGGCCGCCGCCCGGCACGTGATCGGCACCCAGGCCAACCTGTGGAGCGAGTTCATGGACAGCGCCCGGGACATCGACTACCGGGCCTTCCCCCGGCTGGTCGCCTTCGCCGAGGTCGCCTGGTCGGAGCTGCCCGCCGAGCCGGCCGAGCGGGACTTCGCCGGTTTCGAGCAGCGGCTGACGACGCACCTGAGGGCCCTTGACGCGCTCGGCGTCGAGTACCGCCCGGCCGACGGTCCGCACCCGTGGCAGCGCCGGCCCGGGGTGCTCGGCCGGCCGATCGAGGGTCCGCCGCCGGTGCGGTAGGGCGGGTCCCGCAGGTCCCGCGGGTCCCGCCGGACCCGGCGAAGACCCGCGGGAAACGCCCCGGTCCTACCCGCGGGGAACTTCTGAGCGGTCGTCCGACGTCAAGAACTGATGAACATCTGCCCTGGCCCGGAGCGGGTCGGGGCAGATACCGCCCGGTATCAGTCTCAATCGGGCAGTCCCGTTCACCGGTCCCGAAATGATCATCGAGCATTGTGTGCCAGAGTTGCCCAACCCGGCCCGATCGCCCGTACCCTACGGGCCAGGCCGGGCTGCTGACGCAGGACAGTACGGCCGAAGGCCGGCGGGCGGCAGGCGATCGATGAGCAAGTGGAGCACGGTGGGACCCAGGTGAACCGGACGATCATGCTGCCGGCCTCCCTCGACGAGGCCGTCGACGCGCTGGCCGCCGCCCCGGCCGCGGTACCGGTGGCCGGAGCCACCGACCTGATGGAGGCCGTCAACGCCGGCCGACTGCGCCCCGCCGCCCTGGTCGGCCTCGGCCGGATCACCGAACTGCGCGGCTGGCGCTACGAGGACGGCGGCACCGCCGTGCTCGGCGCCGGACTCACCCACGCCCGGATGGACCGCCCCGACTTCGCGGCGCTCATCCCCGCGCTCGCCGACGCCGCCCGCACCGCCGGCCCGCCGCAGGTCCGCAACGTCGGCACCCTCGGCGGGAACATCGTCACCGCCGCCCCGGCCGGCGACACCCTCCCGGTGCTCACCGCGCTGGAGGCCAGCGTCACCCTGGCCCGGGCCGGGGGCACCCGCGAGGTGCCGGTCAGTCACCTGCTCACCGGACTCGACCCGGTGCGCCCCGGCGAACTGCTCACCTGGGTGCGCGTCCCGCTGCTGCACGCCCCGCAGGTCTTCCTCAAGGCCACCGGCCGCAGCGGACCGGCCCGCGCCACCGCCTCCGTCGCCCTGGTCCTCGACCCGGCCCGGCGCTCGGTGCGCTGCGCCGTCGGGGCCGTCGCGCCGGTGCCGCTGCGCCCGCTGGAGGCCGAGGCCTGGGTGGCCGGCTGCATCGACTGGGACGGCAGCCGGGAGATCGACCCGGCCGCGACCGCCGCCTTCGGCGAGTACGTGGCCGCCGCCTGCGTCCCCGACAACTACGGCGCCGAGGGCGCCTGGGAGGCCGTGACCGAGGGGCCGACCGCGGCCGCGGTTCGGTTGCGGCGTACCGTATCGGTGCTGGCCCGACGGGCACTGGGAAGGGCGCTGAAGTGACCACAGACCCCATCGAGACCCTGGACGCCGACCCGCTCGGCCTCTCCCCGCAGGTCAGCCGCGAGCTGCGCCCGTGCGCCTCGTACACGCTGCGGGTCAACGGTTTCGAACGGCCCGTCACCGACGCGTGGATCGGCGAGAGCCTGCTCTACGTGCTGCGCGAGCGGCTCGGCCTGGCCGGCGCCAAGGACGGCTGCGAGCAGGGCGAGTGCGGGGCCTGCTCGGTGCAGGTGGACGGCCAGCTGGTGGCCGGCTGCCTGGTGCCCGCCGCCCTGGCCGCCGACAGCGAGATCAGCACCGTCGAGGGCCTGTCCGCCGCCGGCGGCGCGAGCGCCGTCCAGCAGGCGCTGGCCGCCTCCGGCGCCGTCCAGTGCGGCTACTGCACCCCCGGCATGGCGATGGCGGTGCACGACCTGCTCCAGCGCAACCACCGGCCCACCGAGGTGGAGGCCCGTCAGGCGCTGTGCGGCAACCTCTGCCGCTGCACCGGCTACCGGGGCGTGCTGGCCGCCGTCCAGACCGTCGCGGACGCCCGCGCGGCGGAGGCCGAGGAGGCGGAGGAGGCCGCCGCGCAGGCCGCCGGGCCCGCTCCCGGGGGGCCGGCCGAGCCGGTCGCCGAACCGCCCGCCGACGTGCCGGTGGACGCGCCGGTCGAACCCGGGCAGGCCGTCGAGCCGCCGGTCTACGCCGACGCCGAGGCCTGGATCGAGCACGTCCCGCAGCAGCCCGTCGAGGCCCACCCGGTCGCCCACCCCGCGGAGCAGTACCACCCGGAGCGGCACGCCGCCGAGCAGCACCACCCGGCGCAGCCCGCCGTGGAACAGCACGCTGTCGAGCAGGCCCCGGCCGGGCTGCCGTACGGCGACCCCCAGGGCGGCTACGACACCGGCGTGTACGACACCACCGTGCTGGCCCCGATCCGGGACGACATCCCCGCCCGGATCCCCGCCCAGGCCGCCGACGACCAGGTGTACTACCCGCCGCAGGGCTACCCCGAGCAGCCGTACCAGGCCACCCCCGCGCACGGCACCTACGTGCCCTACCCGGACGGCCACCAGCAGCAGAACGGCTACGACACCGGGTACGACGCCCCGGTCTACGAGCCCACCCCCGCGCACGGGACCCCGTTGCCCGGCTCCGTCCACGACGGCACCCCGCACGGCACCCCGTACGCCGCCCCGCACCCGCACGGTGCCCCGGCCGAGGGCGGCGCCCCGGCCGGTGTCCCGTACGGTGCCACCCCCGCCCACGGCATCCGGCTCCCCGAGGACGACCACGCATCATGACGTCGCCTACCGACATCGGCGCAGCACTCCAGCAGGACGGCGGCGAGGGCGGCGCACCGGAGCCGATCGGCCTGGGCAGCTCCCCGCTGCGCAGCGACGCGCTGCCCAAGGCGCTCGGCATCTACCCGTACGCGGCCGACCTGTGGGCCGAGGGGCTGTTGTGGGGCGCGGTGCTGCGCTCGCCGCACCCGCACGCCCGGATCCGGGGCATCGACACCTCGGCCGCGCTGGCGCTGCCCGGTGTGCACGCCGTGGTCACCGCCGCCGACCTGCCGCCCGGACCGGACGGCACCCCCGACGGTGCCCCGGCCGGGCCGATCGTCGCCGACCGGCCGGTGCTGGCCGCCGGCGTGGTGCGCCACCACGGCGAGCCGATCGCCGCGGTGGCCGCCGACCACCCGGACACCGCCCGGCTGGCGGTCGGCCTGATCGCGGTCGACTACGAGCCGCTGGAGGCCGTCACCGACCCGGAGCAGGCCTTCACCGCGCCGCCGCTGCACCCGGACGGCAACCTGTTCCGCCACCTGCCGCTGCGCACCGGGGACCCGGACGCGGTCGGCGAGATCGTCGTCGAGGGCCTCTACCAGGTCGGCCGGCAGGACCCGGCCCCGCTCGGCGCCGAGGCCGGGCTGGCCGTACCGCGCCCGGACGGCGGCGTCGAGCTGCACCTGTCCTCCACCGACCCGCACGGCGACCGCGACCGCACCGCCGCCTGCCTGGGCCTGGAGCCGGACCGGGTCCGGCTGGTGGTCACCGGCGTGCCCGGCGCCACCACCGACCGCGAGGACCTCTCGTTCCAGGTCACCCTGGCCCTGCTGGCGCTGCGCACCGGCCGCCCGGTGAAGATGACGCTCACCCGCGAGGAGTCCTTCCACACCCACACCTCGCGCCACCCCGCGCTCCTGCGCTACCGCCACCACGCCGACGCCGAGGGCACGCTGGTGAAGGTCGAGGCGCAGATCCTGCTGGACGGCGGCGCCTACGCGGACGTCTCCGCCGAGGCGCTGGCCGCCGCGACGGCCTTCTCGGCCGGTCCGTACGTCTGCCCGAACGTCTTCGTGGACGCCTGGGCGGTGCGCACCAACAACCCGCCGGCCGGCCGGATGCGCGGCGAGGGCGCCCTGCAGGCGTGCTTCGCGTACGAGTCGCAGCTGGACCAGCTGGCCGCCCGGATCGGCGTGGACCCGGTGGAGATCCGCCGCCGCAACGCGATGTCCACCGGCGACCCGCTGCCCACCGGTCAGGCCGTCACCTGCCCGGCGCCGGTGCGCGCCCTGCTGGACGCGGTCGCCGCCGAGCCGCTGCCGGCCCTGCCGGTGGACGACCCGGACGCCGAGTGGCTGCTGCCCGGCGGGCCCGGCGGCGCGGGCGACCCGGCGGCGGTGCGACGCGGGATCGGCTACGCCGTCGGCATGGTGCACATGCTGGGCGCCGAGGGCGAGGACGAGGTCTCCACGGCGACCGTGCGGGTCAGCGGGGACCACGCCACGGTGATCTGCGCGGCGGTCGACGCCGGGCAGGGCTTCGCCACGCTGGCCCGGCAGATCGTGCAGACCGTGCTGGGCGTCAGCGAGGTCTACATCGCCCCGGCCGACAGCGACCAGTCGATCGCCGGGCCGTCCGCCCGCGGCCGGCACACCTGGGTCTCCGGCGGCGCCGTCGAGCGGGCCGCGCTGATGGTCCGCCACCAGCTGCTGCAGCCGATCGCGGCGAACTTCGGGATGTCGGCGGAGCTGCTCCAGATCGCCGACGGCAAGATCACCTCGTACGACGGGGTACTCGGCATGCCCGTCGCCGAGGCGCTGGAGGGCAAGGAGCTCTGGGCCACCGCGCAGTGCCGCCCGCACCCCACCGAGCCGCTGGACGAGGCCGGGCAGGGCGACGCCTTCGTCTCCATCTCGTTCTGCGCGATGCGTGCGGTGGTGGACGTGGACATCGAGCTGGGCGCCGTGCGGGTGGTCGAGATGACGGTCGCCCAGGACGTCGGCCGGGCGCTGAACCCGCGCCAGATCGAGGACCGGATCGAGGCGGGGGTGGCCCAGGGCGTGGGCCTGGCACTGCTGGAGGACCTGCGGACGGAGGGCGGGGTGCTGCTGAACCCCTCGCTCACCGGCTACCGGCTGCCCACCGCGCTGGACACCCCGGAGGTGCGGATCGCCGCGCTGCTGGAGGAGCGCGATGTGGTGGCCCCGTTCGGCGCGAAGGCGGTCGGAGCCGTGCCCGCGGTGGTCGCCCCGGCGGCCGTCGCCGCGGCCGTGCGCGCCGCCACCGGCCTGCCGGTCGGCCGGCTGCCGATCCGGGCCGAGGACGCCGTCACCGCCTGACCGGGAGCTCCCGGGAAAGGCGGAAAGCAGGGAAAGGAAATTGCCGGTCGACTTTCGGAGTCGACCGGCAATTTCCTTTTCCGGTGAGGCCATGGCGGGAATCGAACCCGCGTGCACCGCTTTGCAGACGGTTCCCTAAGCCACTCGGGCACACGGCCAGTGAATTCATAGTGGCCGATCCGGGGGAGAGGGGTCAATGCCCTTTTGTAAATTCTGTATGGCAATGTGTGCTACCGTCGGGGACAGGTGGCGGTATTTCCGCCACCCCGGACGAGCGCGTCGTACCCGGTGACGACAAGACGGCGCAGTTCAGCGGCAATCCGGCCGCTGTGGACTGCGGAGGTAGCACCGTCATGGCCTGGCTCGTTCTGATCGTCTCGGGTGTCCTGGAGACCATTTGGGCGGTCGCCCTGGAATCGTCCAAGGGCTTCACCCGCCTCGTTCCCAGCCTCGTCTTCGGCATCGCACTGCTGTTCAGCATGGGCGGCCTGGCGTACGCGATGCGCACCATTCCGATCGGCACCGGCTACGCCGTCTGGGTGGGCATCGGAGCGGTCGGCACCGCGGTCTACGGCATGGCCGTCCTGGGGGATCCGGTGACCATGGCCCGGATCGCCTGCCTGCTGCTGATCGTCTCCGGCGTGGTGGGCCTCAAGGTGCTGCACTGACCTCCGCCGCGGTCCCGGCCGGGGCCCGTCCTGGGTCCCGGGGCCCGTCCTGGGCCCTGCGGCCGAGGAGATCACCGACCGGGGTCAGGGGTCATCGGGGCAGACGGCTCTTACGATGTTACGTATGACCACTGCCTCCCCCACCTCGGTCGACCCCGTACCGATACCCCTCGACGACGACCCCGGTGGTGGGGTCCTCGGCGGCCGCTACCGTGCGCTGACGCTGGGGATCGTCTCGGTGGTCCTGGTGATCGCCTTCGAGGCGACGGCCGTCAACACCGCGATGCCGACCGCGGCCCGCGAGCTGAACGGGCTCGGGCTGTACGCGTTCGCCTTCTCCGGCTACTTCACCACCACCCTGTTCGCCCTGGTCGTCTCCGGCCAGTGGTGCGACCGGAGCGGCCCGCTGCGGCCGCTGTTCAGCGGCATCGCCGTGTTCGGCGTGGGGCTGGTGGTGGCCGGGACGGCACCCGGGATGTGGGTGTTCGTGGCCGGGAGGGCCATCCAGGGCCTCGGCGGCGGGCTGGTGATCGTCGCCCTGTACGTGGTGGTCGGCCGGGCCTACCCGGAGCGGCTGCGGCCCGCGGTGTTCGCGGCCTTCTCCTCGGCCTGGGTGCTGCCCTCGATCATCGGTCCGCTGGTCTCCGGGGCCGTCACCCAGCACCTGGGGTGGCGCTGGGTGTTCCTGGCCGTGCCGGTGCTGATCCTGCTGCCGCTGGCCGTGATGGGCCCGGCACTGGCCCGCACCGAGCGCGAGCACCCGGTGGCCAGGGGCGCGGCCTTCGACCGCCGTCGCACCCTGCTGGCCGCGATGGCGGCGGTCGGCGCCGGCCTGCTGCAGTACGCGGGCCAGCGGCGCGACCTGATCGGGCTGGCCCCCGGGATCGCCGGGGCGGCGCTGCTGGTGCCGGCGGTCCTCGGCCTGCTGCCGGCGCGGACCCTGCGGGCCGGCCGGGGACTGCCGGCCGTGATCCTGCTGCGCGGGCTGGCCGCGGGGGCGTTCTTCGCGGCCGAGGCCTTCATCCCGCTGATGATGACCACCCAGCGTGAGCTCTCGCCGACGCTGGCCGGCCTGACCCTGACCAGCGGCGGTCTCACCTGGGCGCTCGGCTCCTGGCTCCAGGGCCGGCCCGGGGCGGAGCGCTACCGCACGGTGATGATCCGGGGCGGCTTCGTGCTGACCGCGGTGGCGATCTCGGGCGCCGCGCTGGTGCTGTTCCCGGCGGTGCCGGCCTGGGCCGCGTCGGTGGCCTGGGGCGTCGGCGGCGTCGGGATGGGGATGGCGATCGCGAGCGTCAGCGTGCTGATGATGAAGCTCTCCACCCCGGAGGACGCCGGGGCCAACTCGGCCGCGCTCCAGATGAGCGACGCGCTGGGCAATGTGCTGCTGACCGGTCTGGCCGGTGTGATGTTCGCGGCGCTGGGCGGCGGCTCGCTCGCCGCCGCCCACGGGGGCGGCGGGGAGGCCGGCTCGCCCGGCGCCTTCGCGGTGATCCTGCTGTCGATGGCCGGGGTGGCGCTGCTCGGCGCGGTGCTCTCCGGCCGGGTGCGGACGAAGGCCTGACGGTCAGCCGGCGGTGGCGCCGGCGGGGGCCGCAGCGGGGGCCGCGGCCCCCGCCGGGGCGCCGAGGAAGGCCTCCCAGCCGCCGGCCGGGGACTGCCCCGGGGCGAGGGTCTGGAGCTTGCGCAGCACCGCCGGGTCCTGGGCGTCCAGCCAGTCGACCAGCTGCCGGAAGGACACCAGCCGGACCTCCGGCTTGTCCGCGATGGTCCTGAGGACGTCCTCGACGGCGTTCATGTAGATGCCGCCGTTCCACTCCTCGAAGTGGTTGCCGATGACGTACGGCGCCCGGTTGCCGTCGTAGGTGCGGTCGAACCCCATCAGGTAGGCGTCGCGGGCCTGGGTCTGGAAGCCGGGGTGGAGCGCCGGGTCGGCCTTGGTGTTGGGGCCGCACTGGTTGTACATGATGTTGTAGTCCATCGAGAGCACCTGGAAGGTGTGCCCGGGGAACGGGATGGACTGCAGCGGGAGGTCCCACAGCGCGCCGCCCTGGATCTTCTGCGGCCACACCTGGGTGCCGTTGCCGCTGCTGTCGTAGCGCCAGCCGCGCCTGACCGCGGTGGGCAGCAGGTTGCGCTGGCCCTCCAGGCAGGGGGTGCGGCTGCCGATCAGCTCCTTGCGGTAGTCGAAGGGCAGCGCGGGCAGGTCGGTGAAGCCGGTGTTGGTGCGCCAGTTCGTCACGAAGTCCATCGCCTGCTGGATCTCGCTGTCCCACTCCTCCGGGGACCACGCGCCGACGCCCGTGGAGCCGCAGAAGTGGCCGTTGAAGTGGGTCCCGATCTCGTGGCCCTCCAGCCAGGCCGCGTGCACGTTCTCCAGGGTGTCGCGGATGTGCTGGTCGCTCAGGTAGCCGATGTCGGAGGCGCCGACCTTGTGCTGCGGCGGGCGGTAGAGGTCCTTCTTGGACTCGGGCAGCAGGTAGAGGCCGCTGAGGAAGAAGGTCATCTTCGCGTCGTGGTCCCGGGCCAGCCGGCGGAAGCGGGCGAACAGGCCGTTGTCGAGCTCGCCGGCGCCGTCCCAGGAGAAGACCACGAACTGCGGCGGGCGCTGGCCGGGCTGCAGCCGGTCGGGGACGGGCTGGTGCGGCTGGGCGCCGGTGTCCGAGGTGGAGCCGTCACCGATCAGGACCGCCTGCGGCCGGGGGAGCGGGGCCGGGGCCGGAGTGGCGCCCTGCTTGTCGGCCGCTCCGGTGGCCGGCGCGGCGCTGCCGGTCGCCCGCTCCTCGCCGGTGGCGTGGTTGCTGCCGCACCCGGCCGCCAGGGTGGCGGCGGTGGCGGCGCCGGCCGTCAGCAGGGTGCGGCGTGAGAGGGCTTCCATGGTCACTCCGTTCGTGGGGCGGGCGGGCGGCGTGCGGGAGTGCGGAGTCCGGTCGGACAAGTGGGTGATACAACCCGTAACCGGGTCAGCATGGCACGAGGGCGGGGCCGGTCGAAGAGGCGCAGCGCGAGCTCGTGAGTGATCGCTCGAACGACGCAACCGATCGGGTCCGTTGAACCGTCGGTAGCTCGTGTCGGGCGTGCACCCGCGGCGATCGTGCGCGGGGGGCGGTCGTCGCGCTCCGCGACCGGGCGCCCACGCGGCGCAGAAAAGAGGCCGTCCGCCCTGCCGATCGGCGGGTGCCGGTACGACCGTCGTATGGACGTGCCTTACAGTCCGTTCCGGTTGAATTGTTCCCAGGAAACTCCCAGGAAGCGGGGTTCCGTCGGCAGAGGGGAGCGCCCATGGGCGTCCAGCAGAGCAGGGGCCCGTGGCCGGGCACCCTGGCGGCCGGGGCCGCGCTGGTCCTCGGTGCCTGGCTGCTGCACGACGGAGGTTCGTCGCTGCCGCCCGCGCCGGGGGCCGGTCAGGCCCAGGCCGGGATCGCGCCGGTCTCGATCGTGCCGCCGCTCGGCCCGTCCGCGCCGACCCGGATCCGCATTCCGGCGGTGCGGCTGGACGCCCCGGTCACCGCGCTCGGGCTGGACGGCGCCGGCCGTCTCCAGACCCCGCCCGAGGCGGACCGCAACCTGGCGGGCTGGTACCGCGGCGGGGCCAGCCCCGGCCAGCGCGGCACCGCGATCCTGGCAGGACACGTCGACAACAAGGCCGGCCCCGCGGTCTTCTATCATCTGGGCGCGCTCCGTCGGGGGGACCGGATCGAGATCGCCCGGGCGGACGGCGCCACCGCCGTCTACCAGCTCTACGCCATCGAAGTGCACGACCGAAAGGACTTCCCGGACGACCGGGTCTATCGTCAGGCCGCTGACGCACAGCTGCGGGTCATCACCTGCGGCGGTTCGTACAGTGAGGAACACGGCTACGACGGCAACGTCGTCGCCTACGGTTTCCTGGCCGACACCACCCCGCCGGGCAAAGCCGCATGACCACGCTGACCCTTGCCTCCCGCTGGAACCCGATCGACTGGCCGCTCACCGAGGGCCTGATCCCGCACGCCGTGCTGGCGGCAGGCTGGGCGGCGCTGTTCGCGCTAGCCATCGGCCGCGGCCGCAGCTGGTGGCGGGTCCGCCTACCCGCCGCACTGTTCACCGCGGCCGCGCTCAGCTGGCTGCTGGACGTGGTGGTCGACGGATGGTGGCACCCCTTCCCCGAGGGCACTCCCCGGTACGTCACCTGGTGGATAGCCGTCGCCCTGCTCGGGCTCTGCCTGGTCGGCTACCGGCTGCGCCGGCTCACCTGGCGGCGCCGGGGGCTCGCGCTGGGCCTGAGCGGCCTGGTGCTGCTGATGTCCTCCTCCGAGGTCAACATCGGCTTCGGCCAGTTCCCGAGCGGGCGCGTGATGCTGGCGCCCTGGCTGACCAGGACCGACGGGCTGGTCGCCACCAAGGCGGGCCAGACCATGAGCGCCCCACCCGGCAAGTCGCTGGAGGAGGCCTGGAAGCCCCCGGCGGACCTGCCCGAGAAGGGCACCGTCTCGGTGGTGCCGATCCCCGGCACCAAGTCGGGCTTCAAGGCCCGCGACGCGTACGTCTACCTCCCGCCCGCCTACCAGGCCACCCCGCGGCCGCTGCTGCCGGTCGTCGTGATGATCACCGGCCAGCCCGGGGTTCCGGGGGACTGGGTGCTCTCCGCGCAGATCAACGAGGCGCTGGACGCCTTCGCCGCGGACCACGGCGGCCTCGCGCCGATCGTGGTGATGCCCGATCAGCTCGGCTCCACCTGGGCCAACACGCTCTGCCTCGACTCCAAGATCGCCAAGACCCAGACGTACCTGGCCGTGGACGTGCCGGACTGGGTCCACCAGAACCTCCAGGCCGCGACCGGCCGCACCGCGTGGGCGATCGGGGGCGCCTCGATGGGCGGCACCTGCGCGCTCCAGCTCGGCGTCAACGCGTCCGACGTGTACGGCACCGTCCTCGACATGTCCGGGCAGGAGGAACCGACCCTGGGCAGCCGGGAACAGACCGTCAAGGCCGCCTTCGGCGGTGACGAGAAGAAGTTCGACGCGGTCGATCCGCTCCAGGTGATGGCCCGCAGGAAATTCCCGGACACCAACGTCGCGTTGGTCGTCGGCGAGACCGACGAGGAGTTCAGACCGCAGATGGAGAAGGTCTACCGGGCCGCGCAGGCGGCCGGAATGAAGTCCAAGTTCGACCTGATGCCGGGCGGCCACGGCTGGGTCGTCTTCCGCCCCGGCATCGTCCAGCAGCTCCCGTGGCTCGCCCAGCAGACCGGGCTGACGCGGTGACCGGGGCGGGGACCGCGCTGGCCACCGTCGGCGAGCAGCGCAAGCCGGGGCCGGACGCGGAGCGCTCGGCCGAGCGCGGCACCGACCGGGCTCCGGTCACCCGCACCGCGGAGCCGCGCCCGCAGCGGGTCCGGCGGGCGGCCAGGGCGCTCGGCTCCCGGCTGCGCTCGGCGCCGCTGACGCTGACCCTGCTGGCCGGGCTCTGGCTGCTCGGCGCGGCCACCGGGAGCCTGGGCCACGGCCCGTCCGAGCGGCTGCTGGACCGGGCCGGGATCGGCCTGCCCACGCTGGCCGAGGGCCACTGGTGGACGCCGGTCACCTCGATGTTCTGGTGCTCCGGCAGCGGCTCGTACGTGTTCACCAGCCTGCTGCTGCTCCTGGTCGGCCCGGCCGCCGAGCACCGGCTCGGGCGGCCGCGCACCCTCGCGGTGCTGGTCGGCGGGCAGGTCGTCGGCACCCTGCTGGGCACCGCGCTGGTCGCCTTCGGCTCCTCGGCGGGGGAGCAGTGGACCGCCTCGGTGGCCGACCAGATCTCGGTCGGCCCCGGCGTCGGCGTGTTCGCGCTGGCGGGGGTGCTCGGGTACCGGCTCACCGTGCTCTGGCGCCGCCGGCTGCACCTGCTGGTGCTGCTCGTCCCGCTGGTGATGACGCTGTACGTGGGCCACCTGCAGAGCGTCCAGCGGTGCGCCGCCGCGCTGGCCGGGCTCGGCCTGGGCGCGCTGGTCAGCCGGGGCCGCCCGCACCTGCGCACGCACCGCTCCTCGCACTCCGAGACCCGGGTGCTGGTCGCGCTCTGCCTGGTCGCCGCCGCCTTCGGGCCGCTGCTCGCCTCGCTGTACGACAACGCCAGCGGACCGTTCAACACCTTCTCCGAGCTGTACTTCTCGCACCGGCTCAGCCCGGACGAGGTCGCCGACTTCTGCGCGCTGTCGGCGCACGACTGCGCCCGCGCGCACGCCGTCGTCCGGATCTTCGACACCCCGGGCCGGATGATGGCCGCGCTCTTCCCGGCGCTGCTGCTGGTGCTCGCCGAGGGGCTGCGCCGGGGGCTGCGGCTGGCCTGGCTGGTCACCGTGGCCACCGAGCTGCTCTGGGCGGCGTTGCTGTGCTGGCTGTACCTGGACGCCGGGCCGGTGAGCCGGGACGTGGTGCAGTACTTCGTCGAGGCGCTGCTGCTGCCGCTGCTGACCACCGCCCTGCTGGTGGCCACCCGCAAGCGCTTCCCGCTGCGGCTGTCCGGCAGCTCGGTGCGCCGGCTGGCCCTGGTGCTCGGCGGCGCGGCGCTCGCCTCCGCGGCCACCTACGTGGGGGTCGGGCGGCTGGCGGCCGGGGAGTTCGAGCCGGGGGCGACCGCCCGCCGGCTGGTGGCCGGGCTGCCGGCCCAGTTCCTGCCGCCCGCGTACAACGACCTGCTGCCGGACTACCCGATCGCGGTCGGGCCGGTGGCGCGCTTCCTGGAGACGTACTGCGGGCTGGCGTTCTGGGCGGTCGCGCTGGCCGTGCTGCTCTCCGTCTTCCGCCGTCCGGTGCTGCACACCGACGCGGCGGCGGCCGACCGGGCGCGGGCGCTGCTGACCGAGCACGGCGGCGGGACGCTCTCGTTCATCGCCACCTGGGACGGCAACCACTACTGGTTCGACGAGCAGGGCCGGGCGGCCGTCGCCTACCGGGTGGTGGGCACCGTCGCGCTGACCACCGGCGACCCGTTCGGCGCGCCGGAGGACCGTGCCGGGGCGGTGGCCGGCTTCGCCCGGTACTGCGACGCGCGCGGCTGGACGCCGTGCTTCTACAGCGTCTGCGGCGAGACCAGGGACGCCGCCGCGCGGCTCGGCTGGCGCTCGCTGCAGGTCGCCGAGGACACCGTGGTGCCGCTGCCCGAGCTGGCCTTCACCGGCCGCAAGTGGCAGGACATCCGCACCGCCCTCAACAAGGCCGGCAAGCAGGGCATCTCCGCGGAGTGGTGGGCGTACCACGAGGCGCCGCTCGCCCTGCGGGAGCAGATCCGGGCGATCTCCGAGGAGTGGGTCTCCGAGAAGGGCCTGCCGGAGATGGGCTTCACGCTCGGCGGGCTGGCGGAGCTGGACGACCCGGACGTGCGGGTGCTGATCGCGGTGGACGAGCAGCGGGTGGTGCACGGGCTGACCAGCTGGATGCCGGTGTACGAGGACGGCGTGCCGGTGGGCTGGACGCTGGACTTCATGCGCCGGCGCTCGGACGGCTTCCGCGGCGTCAGCGAGTTCCTGATCGCCTCGGCCGCGCTCGGCTTCAAGGAGGAGGGCGCGCGCTTCCTGTCGCTGTCGGGCGCGCCGCTGGCCCGCACCGGGCAGGACGAGGAGCCCACCGGGCTGCAGCGGATGCTGGACTGGATGGGCAAGGTGCTGGAGCCGGTGTACGGCTTCCGCTCGCTGCTGGCCTTCAAGGCGAAGTTCCAGCCGGAGTACCGGCCGATGTACATGGCGTACCCCGACCCGGCCGCGCTGCCCGGCATCACCCGGGCGATCGGCAAGGCGTACCTGCCGCACCTGACGGCGGCCCAGGGCGTCCGGCTGATGCGCAAGCTCTCGGGCTGATCCGCCCCGGGGAGGGCGGGCGACCGCACGGGCTTCCCGGGCCCCGGACCCGGGTTGCCGCCGACGGACGCGGGTGGCCGGAAGCGCGGGGGCGCTTCCGGACGCCGCCGCCCGTCAGCCGAGCAGCTGGGCGAGCGCGCGGTCGGCGTCCAGGTGCAGGTGCTCCTCGCCCTCGGGGACGAGCAGCCGGCTGCGCCACAGGAAGCGGCGCAGGTCGGTCGTGTCGAACTGGAGCAGCGCGGTGCCCTCGGGGGCCCGCAGCTCGACCATGGTGCGCCGGCCGACCGCGGGCCGGACGTGGACGTCGCCGGCGCCGGCCGGCAGCTCGATGCCGGCCGAGAGCAGCTGGCGCGCGAAGATCCAGACGATGTCCTCGGAGCCCCGGCGTTCGGCGGGCTCGTCCAGCGAGAACTCGGCGGGGAAGGCCATCCGGACGGCCAGCGGGTCCTCCGGCAGGTAGGAGAGCACCACCCGCAGCCGGACCGAGCGGTGGGGGGAGAGGATCAGACGGGCCTGGACGGGCTCTTCGACGGTGCGCACGGGTGGGTCCCTTCGGTTCGGTGCGAGGCCGCGGTGCGGCAGGTGGGGTCGGTACGGCCTCACCCTGGTGAGAGTCCCGGGACGGGTGGCGATTACCGGGTTTCACGAGATATCGGATGTGATCCAGGTCACATCGATTTCCGGCCGCGCGGGCCGGGCGCGGCGCCTCGCCCGGAGGCCCGAACGGCGCCGGACCCGGTACGCTGGGCGGGTTGCCCGATCGCCGCCCGACCGCGGGGCGAGGCCGCTAAACCGCCTCTGACCTGCGATGATCCCCCCTCGGAGACCGTGAGTACTGCCGCCGCCTCCTCGATGCCGCTGTTCTCCGACGCACCGGAGTCGCAGGCGCCCGCCCGATCCGCCGGCCATGGTGCGCCCGCCGGTTCGCACCACCTCTCCCCGGCCTTCCCCGGCCGCGCCCCGTGGGGCACCGCGGGCAAGCTGCGGGCCTGGCAGCAGGGCGCGCTGGACAAGTACATCGAGACGCAGCCGCGCGACTTCCTCGCGGTCGCCACCCCGGGCGCAGGCAAGACCACCTTCGCGCTCACCCTGGCCTCGTACCTGCTGCACAACCACCTGGTGCAGCAGGTGACCGTCGTCGCGCCGACCGAGCACCTGAAGAAGCAGTGGGCCGAGGCCGCCGCGCGGATAGGCATCAAGCTGGACCCGGCGTACTCCTCCGGGCCGCTGTCCCGGGAGTACCACGGCATCGTGGTCACCTACGCGGGCGTCGGGGTCAACCCGATGCTGCACCGCAACCGGACCGAGGCCCGCAAGACCCTCGTGATCATGGACGAGATCCACCACGCCGGTGACTCCAAGTCCTGGGGCGAGGCCTGCTTCGAGGCCTTCGAGCCGGCCACCCGCCGACTGGCGCTGACCGGTACGCCGTTCCGCTCCGACACCAACCCGATCCCGTTCGTGGCGTACGAGGCGGGCGGCGACGGCATCCGCAAGTCCGTCGCCGACTACACCTACGGCTACGGGCACGCGCTGGCCGACCACGTCGTCCGCCCGGTCATCTTCCTCAGCTACAGCGGCAACATGCGCTGGCGCACCAAGTCCGGCGACGAGCTGGAGGCCCGGCTCGGCGAGCCGATGACCAAGGACCTGATCGCCCAGGCCTGGCGCACCGCGCTGTCCCCGCAGGGCGAGTGGATCCCGGCCGTGCTCCAGGCCGCCGACCGGCGCCTCACCGAGGTCCGCAAGGCGATCCCGGACGCCGGCGGGCTGGTCATCGCCACCGACCAGAACGTGGCCCGGGCCTACGCCAAGATGCTGCGCGAGATCAGCGGGGAGAAGGTCACCCTGGTGCTCTCGGACGAGGCCGAGGCGTCCAAGCGGATCTCCGACTTCGCGGAGGGGACCTCGCGCTGGATGGTCGCCGTCCGCATGGTGTCCGAGGGCGTCGACGTGCCCCGGCTCAGCGTCGGGGTGTACGCGACCTCGATCTCCACCCCGCTGTTCTTCGCCCAGGCCGTCGGCCGCTTCGTGCGCGCCCGCAAGCGCGGCGAGACCGCCTCCGTGTTCCTGCCGACCATCCCGCTGCTGCTGGGCTTCGCCAACGAGATGGAGCTCCAGCGCGACCACGTGCTGGACCGGCCGAAGAAGGAGGGCGAGGGCCTCTTCGACGAGGAGGACCGGCTGCTCGCCGAGGCCGAACGGGCCAACGACGGGCCGGACGGCGCGGGCGGCGAGGAGTTCTCCTACGAGGCGCTGGGCTCCGACGCGGTCTTCGACCGGGTGCTGTACAACGCCATGGAGTTCGGCATGCAGGCCCACCCGGGGAGCGAGGAGGAGGAGGACTACCTCGGCATCCCGGGCCTGCTGGAGCCGGACCAGGTGCAGATGCTGCTCCAGAAGCGCCAGCACCGGCAGATCCAGCGCAGCAAGACCAAGCCCGCCGAGGAGGCCGACCTGCTGGAGCTGCCGGCCGAGCAGCGGCCGGTGGTCACCCACCAGGAACTGCGGGAGCTGCGCAAGGAGCTGAACGCGCTGGTCGCCGCCTGGCACCACCGCACCAGCCAGCCGCACGGCACCATCCACAACGAGCTGCGCCGCCAGTGCGGCGGGCCGCTCACCGCGCAGGCCACCGTCAACCAGCTCAACGCGCGGATCGCGAAGATCCGGGAGTGGGCCAAGTAGCGGAGCCGCGAGCGCGCCCGGCCGTCGGACCGGGGGCGCGTCCGGTCATCGGACCGGGGGCGCTCCCGCACCCCGACGCACCCGGCGAATCGCGGGGGTTTGTCCGGAATTCGAGCCGGTGTTGAAGTTGATCACGCCCGAATTTTGGACAACCACTTCCGTCGCGTCATTTCCTTCACTACCTTTCCCCCACGCTCTTCCGCCGGGCAACCCCCGCGGGACGGCGTCGCGGGGCCGTGCGCGTCAAGGACGACGCCGTGCGGCCCGAGCGCGGCCACCCCCACCTGCGCGCGACACCGACCTTGGAACGGCGCCGCCCGCCCCGCGAGCGCCGCGGAAAGGATTGCCCGTCGTGACTGCCGAGACCTCCCAGACCCTGGACCGCGGCGTCCGGGTCCTCAAGCTCCTCGCCGACTCCGAGCGAGGGCTCACCGTGACCGAGCTGGCCGCCCGGCTGGCCGTCAACCGGACGGTGGTCTACCGGCTGCTGGCCACCCTGGAACAGCACGGCCTGGTCCGCCGGGACATCGGCGGGCGCGCCCGGGTGGGCCTCGGCGTGCTGCGCCTCGCGCACCGGGTGCACCCGCTGCTGCGCGAGGCCGCGCTGCCGGCCCTGCGCAGCCTCGCCGAGGACCTCGGCGCCACCGCCCACCTGACCCTGGTGGACGGCAACGAGGCGCTCGCCGTCGCCGTGGTCGAGCCCAGCTGGACCGACTTCCACGTCGCCTACCGGACGGGCCTGCGCCACCCGCTCACCGAGAGCGCGGCCGGCCGGGCGATCCTGGAGGCGCGCACCTTCCCCAGCCAGCGCCGGCCCGAGCAGGGCTTCGTCATCACCCGTGCGGAGGAGCAGTCCGGGGCGAGCGGGGCGGCCGCCGCACTGGTCGGGCTGAGCGGCATCGAGGGCAGCGTCGGCGTGGTGATGCTGAACGGCATGGTGCCCGAGCGGGTCGGCCCCCGGGTGGTGGAGGCGGCGACCGAGGTGGCCGACGCCCTGAGGTAGCGCCCGCACACGGTGTCGGGTGTGTTTGGATTCCCCTTGTGTCCGACACCAAGCTCCCCAAGGCCCTCACCACCCCGCGGACCCGCGCGCTCGCGCTGTGCGGGGTGCTGGTCGCCGCGCTGTTCGGCGTGGCCGCCTTCGTTCCGCTGCCGTACACCCTCACCTGGCCGGGCCTGACCGCGGACACGCTGGGCTCGTACCAGGGCAAGCCGGTGCTCACCATCACCGGGGCGCCGCTGCGCACCACCGAGGGCGAGCTGCGGATGGTCACCATCACGGCGACCAACGCGGGGCAGAAGAACACCTTCTGGCGCTCGCTGCGGGCGTGGTTCGACCCGAAGGAGGCGGTGCGCCCGTCCGAGACGGTCTACCCGGAGAGCAACCCGGTGAAGGCCGACGAGGCGACCGCCCAGCAGATGGCCGAGTCGCAGGACGCCGCCACCGCGGCCGCGCTGGGCTACCTCCACCTGTCGCCGGACCAGGTGAAGGTCAAGGTCGACCTGGGCGAGGTCGGCGGGCCGAGCGCCGGCCAGATGCTGGCGCTGGGCATCGTCGACAAGCTGGCCGGCGACGGCAAGGGCGGCGACCTCACCGGCGGGCTCACCGTCGCCGGCACCGGCACCATCGACAAGGACGGCACCGTCGGCCCGGTCGGCGGCGTCCCCCTGAAGACGCAGGCGGCCGCCCGGGACGGCGCGACGGTGTTCCTGCTGCCCAAGGACGAGTGCGCGGACGCCAGGGTGAACACCCCGGCGTCGCTGCGCCTGGTGCCGGTCGGCACCCTCGCCGAGTCGGTCTCCGCCCTCCAGGCGCTGAGGAGCGGCGGCAGCGTCCCCTCCTGCTGACCGGGCGCCGCCCCTCCCGCGCGGGGCCGGCCCGGTCGGCGGGGTCAGACCCCGAAGGCCATCTCGGCGAAGTCCTCGCCCACCCGGGTGCTCAACCGGGCGGCGATCCCGGCCAGCCGGTGGGCCTGGGCCATCGGCAGGGAGACCGAGATCGCGCCGATGCCGGTGCCCGCGACGACCGGCACCGCCGCACCCGCCGTGCCGAGCGCGTACTCCTGGAACTGGGTGATCGGGACGGCCCGCCGCGGGCCCTGGCGCGGCAGCAGCGGCAGGCAGGCCGGGTCCCGCAGCGTGTACGGGGTGAACGGCACCATCGGGTAGCGGGCCAGGTGGGCCCGGCGCTCCTCGGCCGTCATCAGGGCCAGCAGGGTCTTGCCGGCCGCGTGGGCGTGCGCGCCGGCCCGGAAGTCGTGCCGGTCGACCAGCGGCGCGCCGGGGGCCTCGGCGGCCTCGACCAGTTCCACCTCGCCGTGCCGGTACCAGGTGAAGTAGACGGCGGCGGACAGTTCGTCGGCGAGCACGCCCAGCAGCGTCCGGAGCCGGGCCCGGCCGGTCGCCGGGCCGTCGTCCCGGATCAGCCCGGCGACCGCGGGGCCGGTCCGGTAGAGCCCGCTGCGGCGTTCCAGGTAGTGGTCGTGCACCAGGGTGCGCAGCAGGTGGTAGGCGGTGCCCAGGGCGAGATCGGTGTCCCGGGCGAGCTGCTTGGCGGTGGCGCCCTTGGGGTAGCGGGCGGCCGCCTCCAGCAGGCGCAGGGCGCGCTGGGCGGAGGCGATGAGGGTGGGGGCGGTACCGACGGCCGCGACCGCGTTCGTCATGCCGGGGCCGACCCGGCGCGGGGCGCGGCTGCCGCGGGTATCAGCGGACCGGAGGGCGGCGCGAGAGGTAGTAGAACGTTCATATAGAAATCTTGCGGCCGTCGGCGCCTCACGCATATGCCCGAATCGGCGCGTCGGACCGATCCGATCCTCCTACTCGGCGGCGGCCTGGTCGACCAGCGGCAGGATCCGGTACGGCACCGGGTTCTCCAGCACGATCGCCGTGGACGAGCGGACGATCCCGTCGAAGCCCAGCACCCGGTCGATCACCCGCTGCAGATCGGCGTTGGACCGGGCCACGATCCGCACCAGCATGTCCCCGATCCCGGTGATGGTGTGCAGCTCCAGCACCTCCGGCACGCTCGCCAGGTGCGCCCGCACGTCCGCGCCCTGGCCCTGGGAGATCTCCAGGGTGGCGAAGGCCGTCACCGGGTAGCCGATCGCCGCCGGGTCCACCTCCGGGCCGAAACCGCCGATCACGCCCTTGGCCTGGAGCCGGTCCAGCCGGGCCTGCACGGTGCCCCGGGCGACCTGCAGCCGGCGCGAGCACTCCAGCACCCCGATCCGGGGCTCCTCGGCGAGCAGCCGGATCAGCCGGCCGTCCAGGATGTCGATGGCGTCGTTGGTGCTGCCCGCCTGGGCGGCGGAAGACCCCTGCGGAGCGGAGGAAGATCCCTGCGGAGCGGAGGAAGATCCCTGTGGAGCGGCGGAGTTGGGCGAGCCGGGGGAGCTCGGGACGTGAGCGGGGGGCATCGACGGCACCGTCCTGTGGTGGGCATTCTGTACAGCGGCGCGGCCGATTCTCCCGTTCCGGGGCACAGCTTGACCAGGAGGAAACGGAACAGTTGCGCGCAGGTCGGACCGGCGCCACCCTCCAGCCACACCCCCGTGCGCAGGGCCCCACCCCCGGTGCCCGGGACGGCCAGGATGGTCCGTACGCCTACCGGGAGGGCAGTCATGACCGACACCGCCGCCGAACCCGTCCTGTTCGGGGCCGGCCTCGAACCGGACCCCGCGGAGCAGGGGCCGCTGCCGATGGGCCGCGCCGACGCGGTGGTCTTCGCGGTCGCCGACGCCGAGCGGGCGGCCCGCCGCTACTGCGCCGCGCTCGGGCTGCGCTGTACCGCGTACGCCGGGCCGCGGACCGGGGACCCGGAGACCCTCTCGTACGTGCTCGCCGCGCCGGGGACGCGGATCGTGCTCACCTCCCCGGTGCGGACCACCGGCCCGCGCGGCCGGGAGCTGACCGCGTACCTCGACCGGTACGGGGACGGGGTGCTGGACCTCACGGTGAGCGTGCCGGACGTCTACTACGCCTACGACTACGCGGTGGACCGGGGCGCGCTGTCGCTGGCCGAGCCCTACGAGGCGCGGGACGACTACGGCGCGGTGGTGCTGGCCACCATCGGCGTGCCGGGCGGGACCAGGCACACGCTGGTGGACCGGGCGGGGTACGTGGGGCCGTACCTGCCGGGGTACGTGCCGTGCGACGGCTTCTGACGGCGCCCGCCGTGCGACCGTCCGCTGTCCGACCGCTCGCGCCGCGACGGCCGGCGGTGCCGTCGCCCGCCGCCCGCCGCCCGCCGCCTGACGGGGTGTCGGGGTGTCGGGGTGTCGGGGTCCGCGCGTCAGCGGACCACCGTCTCCACGATCGGCGCGTGGCCGTTCCAGGAGGCGAAGACCGAGTTGGCCTCGTCGCCGCGGGTGAAGTCGACCCGCAGCCACTGGCCGTCGGTCCACACCTGCATCTGCCAGCCCGGGTCCGGGGTGGCGGACACCAGGGTGGCCCGGTCCGGCTTCAGGTCCAGCGCGACCTTGCCGCCGGGGATCGGGTAGCTCTTCACCGTGGACGTCGCGGCGGCGCTGGGGGTGGGCCGGCGGCCGGGCGACGCGGTGGTGGTGGCGGGAGCCGGGCCGTGCGGGGCGGTGGCGGCAGTGGCGGTGGTGGTCGGGGAGGCCGCCGGGGAAGGGGCCGTGGACGGTGGGGTGGAGCGCGGCTGGTCCGGCGTGGCGGGCGCGGAGTGCGGCGTGCCCTCGGCCTTCGGGGAGGGCAGCGCGATCGCCGTGGGCTGCTCGAACGCGGCGCCGGTCAGCACCGCGTGCACGCCGAGCCAGGACAGCGCCACCGCCGCCCCGGTGGCCGCCGCCCAGGCGCCGAGCTGTACCAGTCCGTTCCGCATCGTCCGCACATCCTGCCGTATTTCCAAACGGATGGAGACCGGCACCCCCGGTATTCGGCAGGGCAGTTGCACAATGTCCGGACCCACCCCCGAGGTACAGACCACTGACCGGCGATGGCGTACCGTGCAGGCCCATGGCAACAGTGCTCGTGGTCGAGGACGACCCCTTCGTACGCTCCGCCCTCATCCGCCACCTGACCGACACCGGTCACGCGGTCCGCAGCGTGGGCACGGCTCTGGAGGCGCTGCGGGAGGTCGCCCAGGTCGGCTGCGACCTGGTGATCCTCGACCTCGGACTGCCCGACCTGGACGGCAGCGAGGCGCTCAAGATGATCCGGGGCCTGACCAATGTGCCGGTGATCATCTCCACCGCCCGGGACGACGAGGCCGAGATCATCCGGCTGCTCAATGACGGCGCCGACGACTACTTGGTGAAACCTTTCTCCGGGGAGCACCTCAGTGCCCGGATGACCGCCGTGCTGCGCCGCTTCGGCAGCGGCGCGGCGCCCGTCGCCCAGCTGCTGCGGGTCGGCGGACTGGCCATCGACCTCCAGCGGCGGGAGGCCGCGCTGGACGGGAGCCCGCTCGACCTGACCCGCCGTGAGTTCGACCTGCTGGCCTTCCTGGCGGCCAGGCCCGGCGTGGTGGTGCCCCGCAAGGAGATCCTCGCCGAGGTCTGGCAGCAGACCTACGGCGGCGACCAGACCATCGACGTCCACCTCTCCTGGCTGCGCCGCAAGCTCGGCGAGACCGCCTCCAACCCCCGCTACCTGCACACCGTCCGGGGCGTCGGGGTCCGGCTGGAAGCCGTCGGGGGCGCGGCGGAGCACCGGACATGAGGCGGTTCGGGCGCTCGCTGCGCTGGGCCCTGATCAAGGCCGCCGTCGCCGGGACCACCATGGTCGCGCTGGCCTTCCTGATCCCGCTCGGACTGATGGTCCAGCAGACCGCACGGGACCGGGCCTTCACCGCCGCCGAGCGGCAGGCTGCGGCGCTCGGGCCGGCCCTGGCGATCACCACCGACGAGGAGGCGATCACCCGGGCGCTGGCCAGTACGGACGCCGGCGGGCAGGGGCGGATGGCGGTGCACCTTCCGGCGGCCGGGCAGCCCGCCGGGGCGGGTGGCGGCGGCGCGCTCCACGGCGGCGCGGCGGCCGGTGGGGGAAGTGGAGCGGGCGGAGGAAGTGGAGCCGGCGGCGCGGCAGCCGTCGGCGGGAGTGGAACCGCCGGCGGGAGCGGAGGCGGCGGCGACGCGGTCCACGCCGTCGAGGGCGACGGAGCCGGGCCGGGCGGAGGCGGCCCCGGGACGGTGGCCGCCGGGACCGGCGAGCCCGGGGGCCCGATGCTGGGGGAGGGGCGCGCCACCACGGCCGACGTGGCCACGGCCGGCGGGCAGGGCCGCTCCTTCACCGTGAAGGTGCCCGGCGGGTACGCCCTGCTCCAGCCCGTCGCGGTGGACACCGGGCGGACCGCGGTGGTCGAGGTGTTCGTGGCCGAGAGCGACCTCACCCGGGGCGTCGCCACGGCCTGGCAGGTGCTCTCCGCCGTGGCACTCGGCCTGGTCGCCATCTCGGTGCTGGTCGCCGACCGGATGGGCAGCCGCATCGTCGCCTCCGCGCGCAAGCTCGCCGCCGCCGCCCGCTCGCTCGGCGCCGGGAACCTCTCCGTGCGGGTCCCGGTGGAGGGCAAGCAGGTCGAGGGCAGCCCCGAGGAACTGCGCGAGGCCGGCCACGCGTTCAACACCATGGCCGACCGGGTGGTCCAACTCCTCGCCGCAGAACGGGAACTGGCCGCCGACCTGTCGCACCGGCTGCGCACCCCGCTGACCGTGCTGCGGCTCAACGCCGCCTCGCTCGGCGAGGGCGACGCGGCCGACGCCACCCGGCACGCGGTCGCCCAGCTGGAGCGCGAGGTCGACCAGATCATCCGCTCGGCCCGCCGCGCCCCCGAGGACGCGCCCGCCGTCTCCGTCGGCTGCGACGCCGCCGAGGTGATCCGGGAACGGGTCGCCTTCTGGTCGGCACTGGCCGAGGACGAGGGACGCCGCTGGCAGCTGGCCGGCGCCGAGCGGGCGGCGCCGGTGCCCGTCCAGCGCGGGGACCTCGCGGCCGCCGTCGACGCGCTGCTCGGCAACGTCTTCCGGCACACCTCCGTCGGCACCGCCTTCTCGGTGGACGTGCTCGCCACCGACTGCTCGGTGATCGTGCTGGTCGGCGACGCCGGACCGGGGTACAGCGACCCGGCCGCCGCCCTCAAGCGCGGCGAGGGGCACGGCGGAGAGGGCTCCACCGGCCTCGGCCTGGACATCGTCCGCAAGCTCGCCGAGTCCACCGGCGGGGACGTCGCGCTCGGCCGATCCGCGGTGCTCGGCGGCGCCGAGACCCGGCTGCGGCTGCGCACCGGGCCCCAGGAGGCGGAGCCCGCGCGGGGCGGACGGCGGCGGAGCCGGGGCGCCCTGTTCCAGAGGTGAGGGGGCGACCACCGTCCCGGTTCCGGCCGTCCGGGTTCCGGCCGTTTGTGCTCCGCCCGCGACGGAGTGCGGCCGGTCAGAGCCACTTTGTCACGCTGAGTAGCTGATCGTGTCCGGTTCCGTTCGGACGGCATCCGGTATCGTCGCTGGTTGGCCGAGCCGTGGACGGAGTGGACAGTGACAGCGGTGCAAGACGAGCGCAGCCCGGTGCGGACCGCACCCGACCCCTCGCCCGCCCCCCTGTCGGACCGGCTGCGCCGGGCCCTCGGCGCCCCCGTCCGGGCGCTGCGCGAGGCCCCCCGGCGTCCGCTGCTGGCGGCCTCCGCCGTGGCACTGCTGTCCCTGCTGGTGTACGCGGTGGTCCGCCACTTCGTCCACACCTCGATGGTGGACATGATCGTCTACCGGGCCGAGGGCGCCGCCGTGGCCAACGGCACCGACCTGTACGCGCTGCGCGTCACCGAGTGGAACCTGCCCGCGACGTACCCGCCGTTCGCGGCGATGCTGTTCGTCCCGACCACCTGGTTCCCGGTGCCCGTCCTCCGGGTGGCGATCACTCTCGGCAACGTCGGGCTGCTCGCCCTGCTGACCCACCTGTCCTTCAAGCTGGTCGGCTGGCCGCGCCGCGAGCTGCGGCCGATCGGCGTGATCCTGGCGACCGGCCTCGGGGTCTGGCTCGAACCGGTCTTCACCACGCTCCGCTACGGCCAGATCAACCTCGCGCTGGCCTGCCTGATCCTCTGGGACCTCACCCGTGCGGACGGGCGGCGGAGCAAGGGCGTGGCGATCGGCATCGCCGCCGGCATCAAGCTCACCCCCGGCCTGTTCGCGGTCTACCTGCTGATCACCGGTCGGATCCGGGCCGCCTTCGTGGCGGGCCTCACCTTCCTCGGCACCTTCCTGCTCGGCGCCCTGGTCCTGCCGGACGCCACCTGGGGCTTCTGGACCAAGTACCTCTACGACTCCTCCCGGGTCGGCAAGACCTGGATCGTCGACAACCAGTCGATGCGCGGCGCCTTCGCCCGCCTGCTGCACAGCGCCGACCCCGGCACCGTCGCCACCCTCGGGGCCGGCCTGATCGCGCTGGCGGGCCTCGCGGTCTCCGCCTGGGCCGCGCGCAGCGGCCGCTGGCTGCCCCGGGCCGAGGCCTGGGGCGTCTGCTGCGCGGCCGTCACCGCCGTCCTGATCTCGCCGATCAGCTGGACCCACCACTGGGTCTGGTGCGTGCCGATGCTCGTCCTGCTCGCCGCCGAGGCCTCGGTCGAGCACGCCCGCCCGGCCGGCGTCCGCCGGCTGCGCTGGCGGGCCGTCTTCTGGGCCACGCTGGTCGCGTTCCTGTCCTTCGCGATGTGGGCCGCGAAGCCGGTCGGCCTGGCCGTCCTCGACATGTCACCGTGGCGCCAGCTGCCGACCTCGGTCTATCCGTGGGTCGGACTCTGCTTCCTGCTCGCCGCCGCCGTCCGGATAAGGGCCCGACGGCGTTCGGCCGGCGCGCCGCTGGTCCGGCTGCCCGGACAGCGGGACGCCGGAGGGCCGGACACCGCCCGCGGTCGTCAGCAGGCCCCCGCGGCCCGCTGAGCCGGCGGGGGCGCCGCTCCCGCTTCCCTGCTCCCGTTGTCGCCGCCGGTCCTTGCGGGCGTGGTCGCGTTCCTGGGGGTGTTCGTCCGGGTGCTGGTGCTGGTGCTGGTGCTGGTGCTGCTGGTGCGGGTGCTGATGCTGGTGCTGGTGTACGAGCCGGTGCACGCTGCGGCGCATGTCTAGGCGAGCAGTTCGGCGAGCGAGCCGTCCATGTCCAGCGCGGCCAGCTCGCTGCCCGGCGGAACCAGCCGGTGCGCCCGCTCCAGCCAGGCCGCGACGGCCGGCAGCGGGGCCTCCAGCAGCGCGTCCCCGGCGGGCGAGCTCAGCGCCAGACAGAGCACGCTGCGCCGGCCCGAACGGGTCGGCCAGATCCGCACGTCACCCTGGCCGCACGGGCGGAAGGTGCCCTCGACCAGCAGCTCGCGGGCGAACACCCAGGTCACCGGCGAACCGGTGTCCAGGTGAAAGGTGATGTACACCGCGTACGGGTCGTGGCTGCCGTAGGACAGCCGGGCCGGGACGGGGACGCTGTGCTCCGGCGAGAGCACCAGGTTGAGCTCCAGCTCGTGCTCGACGACGCTGACGGGACGCTCCATGATCGTCTTCCTCTCTGCCTTCGGGCGGTGCCCGGTTCCGGGCCCCTGTGACCTTTGAGAGGGCGGTCCGCACCGGCTCTTACACACGTTTCCGGGATTTCTTCGGGAAGTTTGGTGAGGGTGGTGAACGGCGGGTGGCACGGCGCGCGAGCAAACGTCGTGCGCTGGGTTCCCTACCTTGAGCTACCCCCTGCTGTCCGGGGAATCGCGAACTTTCCGTCACGGCTTCGGTGAGGTACTACCCTTTGTGACTGTCCGGCGACTGTCCGCCCATCGGTGGCGCCCCCACGCGCGCCGAGCGCAGGGTGCGCGCCGGGTCGTGCGCGCGCGTGGACGCGTCTGCGGTGGTCGGGCCCGGTCGGCCCGCGCCGTCCTCGTCAGGACCTGCCAGGAAAGAAGACCCCCATGACGGACCGCCCCTTCGCCGCCGACGGCGACCCGGCCGTCGCACCCGAGCCCGGCTACTACTCCGACCCCTCCATCCCCGGCTTCGTCCGGTACTGGGGCGGCTCGGCCTGGGTGCCCGGCACCAGTCGGCCCGCGCCCGCCGGGGGCGAGGTGCTGCAGCCGCCCCGGTACGCGACGCGGCGGTCCGCCCCGGGCGGTGCGGCGGTGCGGCCGGTGCGGCCGCCGGTAGCGCCGGTGGTGGCGCCGGTGGTGCCGGAGCCGGCCGGGCTCCCGGAGGTGGCAGCGGCGCCGGAGCCGGTGGCCCCGGAGCGGATGGCCCCGGAGCCGGTGGTGCCGGGGGCGGTGGCGGAGGTCCGGGTCGGGCCGCCCGCGGGTGGGGGTGACACCGGGCCGGTGTACTTCGACCAGACCTCGGGCGGGGCGTCCTTCGTGCTCGGGCCGCGGGTGGCGGAGGTGATCGGCGGGCCGGTGTTCCGGACGGTCGACGGGCCGGGCGTTTCGTCGGGCGTTTCGCCGGGGGTCTCGCCGGTGGCGCCGTCGGGCTTCGCCGGCGCCGGGCTGCCCGGGGCCCTGGAGGAGCCGGTGGCCGTCGGTGCGGTGCCCGAGGCGGTCCAGGGGATGGGTACGGCCCTGGGTTCGGGGCCGGCCCCGGCGCCCGTGGTCGGGGAGTCCGGGTGGCAGGCCGATCCCCGGGCGCAGCCGGGCCTGATGGAAGCGGGCGACGCGCCGCGTTGGGTCTCCTGGGGGGTGCTTCCGGAGGCGCTCGATGCGGAGGAGGGGTGTGCGGAGCCCGAGCGCGCTCCGGCTGCCGTCGAACTGGCCGCGGCCGGCGCTCCCGCCGCGGCGGTGACCGTGCGGGAGACGCCGGTACCGGCCGTCCTGGCCTCGGGCCCGGTGCCGGTGGTCGGCGAGAAGGCGATTCCGGCCCCGGCCCCGGCTGCGGTCCAGGCCCCGGCTGCGGTCGCCCCGAAGCCGGTGGCTGCGGTCGCCGCGACCGCCGGGGCCATGGCGGCCTCCGCCGCCCCGCTGCCCGCCGTACGGACGGTTCGGGAGACCGCCGTCCAGCCCCGCCCGTCCGCCGCCGCCCCCGCCGCCACCGCGTCCTCCCGGGCGGCCGGCGCCACCCGTACCGCCCGGACGGCCCGTACCGCCCGGGTCGCCGTGCCGGCCGGCCTCGGCCGTCGCCTGGCGGCGCGGACGGTGGACACCGCCGTGCTGCTGGTGGTCGCGGTCGCCGCCGGGATTCCGCTCGGCCGCTCGGTGACCGACCACCTCCAGCAGAAGGTCGACCAGGCCCGGATGGCCAGCGCCCTCAGCCGGCGTCAGATCCAGGTCTGGCTGGTGGACGACGTGGTGCTGGGCAAGATCGCCGTCCTGATCGGCATCCTGCTGTTCGTCAGCCTGCTCTACGAGGTGCTGCCGGTCGCCCGCACCGGCCAGACCTTCGGCAAGCGGCTGGCCCGGATCCGCGTGGTGAACACCGCCGCCCCGGCCGGCCGGACCAGACTGAGCCTCGGCCGCTCGCTCCTCCGGTGGGCGGTGCGGCAACTCGGCACGGTGCTGCTGCTCGGCCTGGTCTGGCCGGTGTTCGACCGGACGGCGCGGCGGGGGTGGCAGGACCGCGCGGCCCGCACCCGGGTGGTGCGCGGCTGAGGGCCGATAGGCCCAGTGCAAAACGGACAAAATGTCCCAAACATTGAGAATGTGTGATGTTCTACTCGGGGTCATGAGCACCCACGACCCCTCAGGCCCCCAGCCGGAGGGGGGCGGCAAGCCCTCCTTCGACAAGCAGCCCCCGCAGTCGGGCGGCGGCACGCCGGAAGGCGAGCCGTCGGGCCCGACCCCGTCCCCCGAGCCGTCCAACGAGCCGCCCCACGAGCCGTCCGGCGGCCCCGGCGCCTACCAGGGCACCTACGGCGGAAGCCCGTACGGCGAGCCGACCCCCGGTCAGAGCCCGTACGGCCAACCCCCGTACGACCGGACGCCGCCCGGGTACGGCCACGGCTACGGCCCCGGCGCGTACGGCACCCCCGGCGCCGGCCCCGTCCCCGGCATGCCGCCGATCGGCACCTGGCCCAAACGGATCCTCGCCCGGCTGATCGACTACCTCCTGGTGCAGGCCGTCGCCGTGATCATCGTGGGGCCCTTCGTCGACCTCGGCACACGCAACGGCTCCACCGAGGCGTTCTGGCTCGGCTGCGCCATCTACCTCGTCTACGACGCCCTGATGCTCAGCCGGGACGGCCAGACCCTCGGCAAGAAGGCGACGAAGGTCCGCGTCGCCATGCTCGTCGACGGGAACAAGCCGACCCCGGCCGCCGCCTGGACCCGCGCAGCCGTCTTCATCCTCCCGGCCGTGCTCTGCTGCGCCGCGCTCTGGTGGATCATCGACGGGTTCTTCGGCGTTTTCGACAAGCCCTACCGGCAATGCCTGCACGACAAGGCCGCGAAGACCGTGGTGGTCACCACGGAGGTCTGAGCGGCGGCGCAGGACACACCGGCGCCCGGCGGCCGATCAGCGCTGCCGGGCGTACGCGTGCCCGGTGGCGGCCGCAGCGGGGCGGGGTGCCCGCGCCGGGTCCGCGCCGCCCGCCTCCACGGTCGCGTCCTCCACGGTCGCGGCCCGCGCGGCGGCGGCCCGCGCGGCGGCGGCGGACATCGAAAGCACCGTCACCACGGTGCCGAGCACCAGCGCGAACCCCACCAGCACCGCGACCGCCAGGACGCCCGAAGCACCCGAAGCGGCCAGCAGCACCACCGTGGTGGCGACGACGGTGAACGAGCCGAGGCAGACCTGGGCGACGGAGGGGCGCGGCATGGCGGAGGTCCTTCGCACGTCGGGGGAAACGGGCGGGAATGGTGCCGGGTTCCAGTGGTCCTACCCCGCGGGGAGACGGGTACGACCAGGCTAGCCCCCGAACGCGGGGGCACAGGGGGCGCACGGGCTCACCCCGGGGTCGTCCGGCCCGGTCGGTACGGTGAGGCGAAACCCGTCGACACCACGCACCGCCGCACACCACCGCACCCGGGGGAACCGACCATGCCCATCCCCGCCGACTGGCCCACCACCGAGGCCGAGGCACTCGCCGAACAGGAGCGGCTGCGCCCGCTCGTCCAGGCCCACGACGACAAGGGCCCCGGCGACCCGGCCCCCGACGCGCTCGTCGCCGGCGTGGACGTCGCCTACGACGACGACCACGACCTCGTCGCCGCCGCGGCCGTCCTGCTCGACCGCGACACCCTCGCCGTCGTCGAACAGGCCACCGCCGTCGGCCGGATCGCCTTCCCGTACGTCCCCGGACTCCTCGCCTTCCGCGAACTCCCCGCCGTCCTCGACGCACTGGCCGCACTCACCCGCACCCCCGACCTCGTCGTCTGCGACGGCTACGGCCTCGCCCACCCCCGCCGCCTCGGCCTCGCCAGCCACCTCGGCGTCCTCACCGGACTGCGCACCCTCGGCGTCGCCAAGACCCCCTTCACCTTCGACCACCACGAACCCGACGCGCCCCGCGGCTCCTGGACCCCGCTCACCGACCCCGCCACCGGCGAGGAGGTCGGCCGCGCCGTCCGCACCAGGGAAGGCGTGAAACCCGTCTTCGTCTCCGTCGGCCACCGCACCGGCCTCGACACCGCCGTCCGCACCACCCTCCAACTCGCCCGCCACTACCGCCTCCCCGAAACCACCCGGCACGCCGACTCGCTCTGCCGACGCGCCCTCACCGACGCCCAACGGACCGGGACGACCGCGAACTGACCAAGCCCCGGGCGGGATTCGGACCCGGTGTGTTAGACATGACACCGGGGCCCGGCCCCGACCGCCAGGGACGGACGCACGGGGGAGGCGCCGAAATGGGATCAGGGACCACCGGAACCGGATCGACCGGCGGAGCCGGACAGGGCTACCGCATCGAAGTCGAACAACTCCGCGCCTTCGCCGGCCAAGTACGGCTGCTGCTCGCCGACTTCCAGAAACACGCCGACGGCAGCGACACCCACGGCCGCAGCGGCATCGGCAAGAACGCCTTCGGCACCTTCGCCGAAGCCACCGAGATCCACGGCCGCTACGGCACCATGCGGGACGCGCTGCGCGACGTCCTCAACCAGCTCCAGGAAGCCGTGAACGAGGCCCAGCAGAAGGCCGACCTCACCGCCACCAACTACGAGGAGCAGGACCAGCACGCCGCCGCGAAACTCAAACTCGGCGACGACGGCTGGTCCGTCGCCCACCCCTCCGCCGGCAGCCAGGCCGCGGCCCAGCAGAACCTCACCCCGTCCACCCGCGGCAACGCCACCGTCTGACCGCCGCCCGCCCGGACCGAACGGAGGCCGACCGCCCGTGGTCTACACCGACTTCACCAAGTACAGCCACGCCCAGCTCCGCACCATGGCACAGGCCCTCGACCCCGGCGCGGTGATGGCCGCCGGAGACCCCTGGCGCAAGGCCGCCGACACCCTCAAACAGATCCGCCAGACCCTCACCAAAGCCAGCACCGAAGCCGCCACCTCCTGGGAAGGCACCACCAGCGACGCCTTCCACACCCGCATGCTCACCCTGGCCGCCAGCATCAACAACGCCGCCGCCTACGCCAACGACGCGGCCAACATCCTCCACACCGCCTCCGAAGCCATGGCCAAGGCCAAGCGCGACATGCCCGAGGAACCCGGCAACTGGGACAAGGTCAAGGACACCGTCGGCGACGCCCTCTTCGGCGACGACGACGAACACCTCCCCCTCGCCGACCGCAAGAAGGCCGAAGCGGCCGCCATCATGCAAACCCTCGCCATGCACTACCGCATCGCCACCCCGGCCCTGAAGCCCCCGCCGCCGTACGACCCGAAGAGGCCGGGAAGGGTTGAAACCCCCGACGCCGGTTCGACGGACGACCCGACTGGGGCAGCGGCGATGGCGGCGGCAATGGTGTCAGGAACCTCGATGGGAACGGCGGGGGCGTCGACACGGGCGACGACTGTCCCGCCTGCCCAGCGCAAGTCCGGCCAACCGCCGATGACCGCCGGATCCGTCGCGAGGAGCGCGCCGGCTCCGAGCGACTCGGGCATCAAGGGCGGTACGGCGCAAGCCCCGGCAAAGCCGTCGGTGCCTCCCGGCCCCGGCTCCGGTGCGGGTGTCTACGGCAAGCCGGTTGCACCTTCGACCGGAAGTGTCCCGAGTCCGTCACTTGCCGGGATCCAGACCTCGGGGCTGGATCCCGTGCACACCGGAGGCCCTGCCACTGGGCCGTTCGGGGCCGGCAGCGGGCCGGACGTCCCTCGGTCCACGGGCCCGACGACCATATCCCCGGTCGGGCCGATCGTGGGTCAGGGAAAGTCCGGCCCAGGAGGTAGGGAGATCTCGGCCGGGGTGACGCCTGTCGAGGGGCCCGGACAGCGTGGAGGGCGGGCTAGCGGCAGTGCTGGCGAGGTCCATCCGGGCATCGGTACCGGAGGCCGCGGAGCGCTTGGCGGAAAGCAGGCCGGGCAACCTCTGGCACGGCCTGGTGGGGTCATCGGGGAGACGGCGAAGCCCGGTGGAGTACAAGGCAAGCAGGCTTTCACGGAAGGCGGATCCGGACTTGGAGCGCGAAACCGGCTCAGGGGTGAGTCGGGGGTCGCAAGCGCGAACGGTATGTCTCCCGGTGTCCCGATGAGCGGAGCACAAGGACGTAAGAAGGACCAGGGGAAGGACGGCAAGCGGCCGGACTATCTCGTCGAGGATGAGGAGACCTGGGCGTTGGAAAAGCCCAGGAATCCGAACGTGGTGAAATGAACCGGTCCGGGAACGGACGGGTGATCTGATCGCATCCCGCAGGTCGACGGCCTGCGGGATGCCTCACTGAGTGGGGTGACCAGGTTTGACGAGCCGCCGGTTGGCGCGTGGTGCGGCGGCTCTGGCTGCCGGGGTACTGATGCTGGGCTCGGCCACGCCGGTGGCATCGGCCGACCAGGCCAGAGACCAGCAGTGGGCGTTGAAATCCCTCGAAGCGGAGACGAAGGTCTGGCCGGTAAGTCAGGGCGACGGCGTGATTGTCGGAGTGATCGATACCGGCGTGAACCAGGATCACCAGGACTTGACCGGACAGGTGCTTTCCGGGGCCGACTTCTCCGGCGGTAATACGGACGGTCGAGTGGACAGTGACGGTCACGGCACGGGGATGGCGAGCCTGATCGCAGGACACGGGCACGGCGATCAGGCAGGGGTGATGGGGCTGGCCCCGAAGGCGAAGATCCTTCCGGTGAGGGTGACAACAGATGCCGACAACTCCAGTCCTTCGCCGGATCCTGGTTCTTCGCAAGGTTCTGACACGGGTCAGAACGAACTCGCAGCGGCGATTCGATTCGCGACGGACCACGGCGCGAAGGTCGTCAACATCTCCCTCTCCGGGTCCTACCGTTGGGACTCGCAGCTGAGAAAGGCCGTCAACTACGCGGTTTCAAAGGATGTCGTGCTGGTTTCCGGCGCGGGCAACACCGGGTCAAGCCTGGGGGTCGGATACCCGGCTGCCTTCCCCGGAGTGGTGGCGGTCGGGGCAGTGGATTCCAACGGGTCTGTGTGGGATCGGTCGACGTCAGGTCCTGAGACGACGCTCGTAGCGCCCGGGGTGGGGATCTACCACGCGGCTGCGAAGTCTTCGATGGCGTATGTCACCGGAAGCGGCACCTCGGATTCCACCGCCTATGTCGCCGCCACCGCTGCGCTCATTCGGTCCAAGTACCCCAATCTGTCCGCTGGACAGGTGATCAACCGCATGATCAAGTCGGCTTCTCCGCCCGCCAACGGGGCGGTAGTGCCCAACAACCAGTACGGCTACGGGCTCGTCGCGCCGGCGAAGGCCCTGGAAGCGAATCCGGCCGTGGACAACGGGTCTCGGGAGAATCCCCTGATCGGGCGAATGGAAGCGAAGGGCACCCCGCCTCCGGTGACTGAGGAGACCGACGAGCCCTCCGTGGAGCCGATGGTCCCCGAGGGGGACCGCGGGAGCGGGGTGGGGGTCGTGGTGGGGGTGGCGGCCGGGGGTTTGGTGTTGGTGGTCGGTGGCGTCGTGGCGCTCGTGGTGCGGGCGCGGCGGCGGCGGGGGGCGGCTGGTGGGGGGTCGTATCAGTGAGTGGCGAGCCATTCGTCGCGTAGGGCGGCCATCTGGAGGACGTCCCAGTAGCGGTTGTCCCAGTGGTGGGCCTGGCGGGAGCGGCCTTCGAGGGTGAAGCCGGATTTGCGGTAGGCGTGGGCGGCGCGTTCGTTGTACTCGAAGACTTCGAGGTGGACGCGGTTGAGGCGGATGGTTTCGAAGGCGTGGCGCAGGACCAGGAGGGTGGTCTCGGTGCCGATGCCGCGTCCGGTGCTGTCCGGGGTGAGGGCGATCCGGAAGCTGGCGGAGGAGTTGTCGGGGTCGACGTCGGTGAGGGCGGTTTCGCCGAGGAAGCGGCCGGTGGTGGGGTCCTCGACGGCGAGGTCGAGGCGGTCGGGCTGGTCGGGGCGGGTGGCGCACCATTGGTGGATCCGGTCGCGGGTGAAGGCGGTGCGGGTGCCGGTGAGCCGGTTGGTCGTCTTGTCGGTGCAGAGTTCCCACATCGGGTCGGTGTGCCGTTCGTCGAGGGGGACGAGCCGGATGGTGGGGCCGTGCAGGGTGGGTTTCCCGGCGAGGGCGGCGAGGTCGGCGAGGTTGGTGGTGTCGGCGGTCATGGCGTCCAGGATGGCGGGCCGGTTTCCGGTTCGTCCACGTCTTTGATCCCGGTGGTGCGGGTGCGCACCGGGCTGGAGTGCGCGCGGGGATGGGGGCGCGTGATGGGGGAATGCGCCGGTGGGTGCGCCGGGGGTGGCAGCATTTCGGCGATCGCTGGCGTCATTGCCACTGGTGGGGCTTGTCGGGTGGTGGAGATGCTGGGCCCATGAGCGCTTCTGAGAGCACGCCGGTCGAGAGCACGTCGATCGCCGCCACCGACAGCACCGACGCCGGGATCGTCCCGGACACCAAGGACTGGACCTGGGTGTTGGAACGCCCCTGTCCCGACTGCGGGTTGGACACTCCGCGGGTGGTCCGGGAGGACGTTGCCGGGATGGTCCGGGCCAATGCGGAGGGCTGGCTGACGGTGCTGGCGGGGGAGGCGGACGGACTGCGCCGCAGGCCCGCCGCGGGGGTGTGGTCGGACCTGGAGTACGCGTGCCACGTCCGGGACGTCTTCCGGCTGTTCGAGGTCCGGCTGGGCCTGATGCTGGACCGGGAGGACCCGCTGTTCCCGAACTGGGACCAGGACGACACGGCCGTCGCCGAGCGCTACGGGGAGCAGGACCCGAAGGTGGTGGCCGGGGAGCTGGCGGAGGCCGCGGAGAGGCTCGCAGGGGCCTTCGAGCGGGTGGCCGGCGAGCAGTGGGGGCGGACCGGGAACCGCAGCGACGGGGCGCGGTTCACGGTCGAGTCGTTCGCCCGGTACCTGATCCACGACCCGGTGCACCATCTGTTCGACGTGACGGGCGAACGGGTCTGAGGCCGCGCCGGGGGCGGCGGCGGGCGCGCGGGGTCACCAGCCGGAGGCCTCGCGCAGCATGGTGCGGCGCAGCCGTCCGGCCACGCTGGCGGCGTCGGTGCCGATGACGTCGGCGATCTCGGGGGCGGCGAGGCCGACGACGTAGTGCAGGATCGCCAGGTCGTCCTCGGCCGGGTGCCGGCCCGGGTCGGCGGTCACCCGGCGGGTGTGTTCGGCGACGGTGCCGCGCAGGATCTCCCAGGCGTGCGCGGTCGGGTTGGAGCTGCCCATCAACTCCCGCCAGTGCACCGCGATTTCCGCGAAGGCCTGCTGGACGGCGATGGCCGCGGCGGCGTGCTCGGTGAGCCACACGCGCGCATAGCTGAGGTACCGGGGGCGGTGGAGTTCGCAGAACGCGGTGAACTCCAGTGGTACGTCCGCCGGCTCGCCGGGCCCCGGGGGCGACTCGGCGGAACTCTCGTGACGGTTGGTCATCTCGGCTTCTCGGAAAGGGAGATGGATTTCTGACGGTCGATCATCTGTGCTCACTCTACGGTAGGCCCTCGGTGCGCTGGGTGACCAATCCGATGGAATGCCCGGAACCCGCCGCCGCCAGGCCGGTTCCGGTGGCGACCGGGTGCGGCGCGGCGGCGGGACGGCCGGGAAGGTGGCCGGCGAGGGCCGGCGGGGCAGTACTGCGCAGTGGCGGGGGACTCGTAGGTGCGAGCGTGTCGCAGCTGGTCAGAGTGCGTAGGACGGCTGTGGCTGCAAGGCAGTTGATGTGACACCGTAGGGCCTGAGGAGGCTGGCGTCCACGCTCAGGGCGCGAACCTGCGCCCGCACAACCACCCGCACAACCGCACTCACGATCGTCGCGGAGATCACCACGGACGGGGGCACGGTCGTCATCACGGTGACGGTCGTGCGCGTGGCGTTGACGGCGTGCGCGGAGTGGGCGCACTGCGGATGCGGTGGACGGCCGATGCGGTGGGCCGGGCACATCGACCGCGCCCCGGCGGCCTGAACGGGACCGGCCTGAACGGGGCCGGCCGGGGCGGGAGGGCGGGCGGAGCGGCCGCCGGTCAGGAGGTCGTACGGGCCTCCGTGGGGGTGATCCGGTCGACGGCGGTGTCCCGCTCGACCTGGGTCGGGAAGGCTTCGACGGCCCGTCGCCGGGCCGCCTGTGCCACCGCCGCGGCCGCGGCCGCAGCCGCCGCGGCTGCTCCGGCGGCGGCCTCCTCGCGCTCGCGCCGGTGCGCGGCGCCTGCGGCGTGCGTCCCGGAGCCGTGCGTTGCGGAGCCGTGCGGACCGGCGGAGAGCGCCCCGGAGCCGTGCGTCCCCGGGGCGTGCGTCCCCGGGGTGTGCCCGCCGCCCGTGACGGCTCCGGGGGCGTGCTCCCCGGCGGGCTGCCCCGGGGCCCGTCGTCGGCGGCCGAGCGCGGCCCGGGCGGCGTGTTCCTCGGCAGCCTGTCTAGCGGCCAGGTAGGCCTGTACGGCGGCCATGCCGTAGACGGGCTGGATGAGCTGATGGCCCTTGAAGAAGGGCCTGGCCGGGGCGAACCCGGCGGCGACCACGAGGTCGCGGATCTCTGCTATCTCGGCCTCACTGCGGGCGGTGAAGCGGACCTCCCAGCCCTTCTTGTACGTATGGCCCTTTTCGCCGCTGCGGCGGGCGGGGTCCGGGCGGCGGACGTATCCGGGCAGGCGGCCGAGGCGGAGCTGGGCCGCGCGGAGGCCGGCGGTCTCGTCACGTGACATGACGTAAGCCTAGGCAATCCCCGGGGCGGGATTGACGCCTTGGGCATCCCTCGCCGTATGCCTTTGATCACTCTGGGTCAGGCGACCAGGTCGACGATCGTTTTCGATCACATATGACAACCTGATGAGCGTCAATTACTCCAAATGAGTGAGGGTATGAGGACTTTAGTGCGGGCTGATCCCGGTTTCGCGACGGTTGGGTAACAGTGCGTCAGGGTCCCGGTCGCGGGTCCGGGGGGTTGGGGATGGTGTCGGCATGAGCTACCGGATTCCGACTCCGCCGCCGTCCCTGGAGGAGCTGGCGAAGCGTCAGCAGAACGTCGTCACCGCGAGTCAGTTGCGCGCCCGGGGCGTGCCGGCCCGGATCATCACCGAGCACTGCCGCCGGGGCGGACCCTGGCAGCGGATGCTGCCCAGGGTCTACCTGCTGCAGGCCGCCGAGCCCACCCCCGAGCAGCGGATGTGGGCCGCGCTGCTGTACGCCGCGCAGAACGGTCGCGAGGAGGGTCGCCGGGAGGGTGCGGTGATCACCGGCACGGCCGCGTTGGCGCTGTACGGCTTCACCGTCGTGCCCCGGCTGCCGGCGGTGACGGGGGTGGACGTCCTGGTGCCCCGGCAGCGCCGGCTGAAGGACGTCGGTGAGGTCCGGATCCGGCGCACCGAACGGGAGTTGGTGGCCCGCTCGGTGCACGGGCTGGCCTGTGCGCCGGTGGCCCGGGCGGTGGCCGACGCGCTGGTCGAGTGGACGGCGGAGCCGTCGGGCGGCCCGGCTCCGGTGCGCGAGGTGCTGAGGGAGGCCCTCGCTCTGCCCGGGAACCACTGCACGGTGCGGGAGTTGGTGGCCGAGCTGACCGACTGCGGGTTGACCTGCGAGCCACGGGTGCGTGCCGCGCTGGACGAACTGCTCGCCACCGAGCGGGATGTGGTGTTGGAGCGGCTGGGGAGCCTGGTGGACGAGTGGTTGCTGCCGGCGCCGCTGAGCGCCCCCGAGCTGCGGATGCGCGGCGGTACGTACATCGCCGTCCCGGACTTCTACTGGCCGGAGCGGGGCGTCGCGGTGGAGGTGGACTCGGAGCTGCGCTGCGTGAGCGAGGGCGAGGCCGCCTGGGTGCGCGGCGGCCAGCACCGGATGGAGTACCTGGGCGTCCGCGTGGTGTACGTCTGCGGGGCCCGGCTGGCCGCCGACCCGGACGTGGTCGGCGGCGAACTGCGCGAGGCGTACCGGGCCGGCGGGACGGACGTGGTGGAGCTGCTGGTGGTCTGAGCGGCCCCGCGGGAACGCCCCCGCGGGCACGACCCGGCGAGCACGACCTCGCGACCGTGCCCCCGCGAACACATCCCCCGTGAACACGCCCCCCCGCGAGCACCCCCGCGAGCACCCCCGGGCACGGCCCCGGGAGCCGCTACGGGCGGACCAGCGGTGTGCCGACCAGCTCGACCCCGGCCGCCCGCAGCTCGGCCAGCGCGGCGGCGGTGGTCTCCGCGGCGACCCCGGCGGTGAGGTCCAGCAGTACCCGGGTGGTGAAGCCCGCCCGGGCCGCGTCCAGCGCGGTCGCCCGGACGCAGTGGTCGGTGGCGATGCCGACCACGTCGATCTGGTCGACCTGCCGCTCGCGCAGCCACTCCACCGGACCGCGGTTGTTCTCGTCCAGCCCCTCGAAGCCGCTGTACGCCGCCGAGTGGGCGCCCTTGTCGAAGACCGCCTCGACCGCGCCGGAGATGACGGCGGGTGCGAAGTTGGGGTGGAAGCCCACGCCCTCGGTGCCGGCCACGCAGTGCGGCGGCCAGCTGTCGACGTAGTCCGGCTCGGCGGAGAAGTGGTCGCCCGGGTCGATGTGGTGGTCGCGGGTGGCGAGGATGTGGTGGTAGCCGGGGGAGGACTCGGCGATCAGGTCGGTGATGGCGGCGGCCACCTCGGCGCCGCCGGCGACGGCCAGGCTGCCGCCCTCGCAGAAGTCGTTCTGCACGTCGACGACGATCAGTGCCCGGTGCATGGCTCGCATCCTCGGATCTCGGGGGCCCGCGGGAGGCGGCGCCCCGGTGGGGGGAGCCCTCGGGAGTACGCGGCCCGGCCGCGGCGGGCGCGGGGGGTACTCGGGGAGCTCCGGGGGAACTCGGGGAACTCTACGGTTGACTGTAGGGAGTGGCGCGCGGGGGCGGAAGTCCCCGGGGCCGGTCCGGTGGGCCGGTCCCGGCCCCGGGCTCCGGTCAGTGGGCCGGCCCGGCGGGCAGGACCAGTTCGGTCGGCAGCACCGGGTCGCCCTTGGACAGTTGGGTGGCCGACAGCGGCAGGGCGGCGCGGGCGCGCACGTGCCGTTCGCGGGCGGCGCTCAGCGGCTCCCGGCCGACGGTCTCGCCGTCCAGCACCAGCGGTACCTGCACCAGGTGCGGGCGCAGCCCGTCCGGGACGGGTCCGGTGCCGACCACCTCGGCCTCGGCGACGCCGTCGGCGTCGGGCCGGCGGGCCGCCCACTTGCGGCCGCCGATGCTGGTCTTGCCGCCGGCCGCGCGCTTGGCGACCGGCACCATCGGCCCGCCCTCGGTCCCGGCGCGGGCGACCAGCTTGTAGACCATCGCGCAGGTCGGGTGGCCGCTGCCGGTGACCAGGCTGGTGCCGACGCCGTAGCCGTCCACCGGTGCGGCGGCCAGGGCGGCGATCGCGTACTCGTCGAGGTCCGAGGTGACGATGATCCTGGTCCGGTCGGCGCCGAGCTCGTCCAGTTGGCGGCGGACCCGGTGGGCCAGCAGGGTGAGGTCGCCGGAGTCGATCCGGACGGCGCCCAGTTCGGGGCCGGCCACCTCGACGGCGGTGCGCACGGCCTCGCGCAGGTCGAAGGTGTCGACCAGCAGCGTGGTGCCCTTGCCCATGGAGGCGATCTGCGCCGTGAAGGCGTCCCGTTCGCTGTCGTGCACCAGGGTGAAGGCGTGGGCGGCGGTGCCGGTGGTCGGGATGCCGTGGGTGAAGCCGGCCTCCAGGTCGGAGGTGGCGGCGAAGCCGGCCACGTAGGCCGCTCGGGCGGCGGCGACGGCGGACTGCTCGTGGGCGCGGCGGGCGCCCATCTCGATCACCGGGCGGCCGCCGGCGGCGGCGGTCATCCGGGAGGCGGCGGCGGCGATGGCCGAGTCGTGGTTGAGGATCGAGAGGATCACCGTCTCCAGGATCACGGCCTCGGCGAAGCTGCCCTCGACGGTGAGCAGCGGCGAGCCGGGGAAGTAGACCTCGCCCTCGGGGTAGCCGTGGATGTCGCCGCGGAAGCGGTAGTCGGCGAGGAAGCGCAGGGTGGTCTCGTCGACCACGTCCTGGTCGGCGAGCCAGTCCAGCTGGGGGGTGGTGAAGCGGAAGTTCTCGACGGCGTCCAGGACCCGACCGGTGCCGGCCATGACGCCGTATCGGCGGCCGCTCGGCAGGCGGCGGGTGAAGACCTCGAAGACGGAGCGGCGGTGCGCGGCCCCGCTGCGCAGGGCGGCCTGCAGCATGGTGAGCTCATAGCGGTCGGTGAGCAGCGCGGTCGAGCCGGCCGCGCGCACGGAAGTGGCGTCCATACGGATGATGCTACTACCACTTAGCGTCAGAGTGACGATTTCTCGGCGAGCGTGCCGGGCCGGAATCGCCGGGGTGTCCCCCGGATGGCAGCATGGGGCATGAGGGGTTACGGACGACTGTGCAGCGAGGAGGACCCGGCTTGAGCGTCGCGCCCGTGGAGATCGAGCGCCCGGAGGTCGAGGGGGTGCCGGTGACCGAGCCGGACACGCCCTGGGTGACCATCGTGCACAACGACCCGGTCAATCTGATGAGCTACGTCCAGTACGTCTTCCAGGCCTACTTCGGCTATCCGAAGGACAAGGCCCGGAAGCTGATGATGGACGTCCACACCAAGGGTCGGGCGGTGGTCTCCAGCGGCTCCCGCGAGGAGATGGAGCGCGACGTCCAGGCGATGCACGGCTACGGCCTCTGGGCGACGCTGCAGCACGACTGACGCCGGACCGACCGGCGCCGGCGGTACGGGCGTCGGCGCGACCGGCGCACAGGCGGCCGGGGCCGGCCCGACGGGTGCCGGACCGCCGGCCGTACGACCGAAGACGACGAAGACGGGCTGACCGATACAGATGGCTGGGTTGTTCGAGAGTGCCGGCGGTGGCGGCGCGGCGATCGCGCTGGACGAGTGGGAGGCCTCCATCCTGCGCTCTTTGGAAGTGCAGTTGCTGGAGCTGATCGGCCCAGGCCCGGGCGGGGAGGGTGACGACCCCTTGGCCGCGCTGTTCGCCGAGGGCCCGACCGAGGCTCCCGCCGACCCGGCGCTGGCGCGGCTCTTCCCGGACGCCTACGGCGACCTGGGGAAGCCGGAGGACGAGGAGGCCAGGGTCGCGTCCGGCGAGTTCCGCCGCTTCACCGAGCTGGACCTGCGGGCCCGCAAGCGGGACGACGCGCTGTTCGTGGTCCGGGCGCTGGACGGCCTCGGCGACGGCGGGGTGCTCAAGCTGGCGGTGCCCGACTGTCAGCGCTGGCTGGGCGCGCTGAACGACCTGCGGCTGGCCGTCGGCGTCCGGCTGGAGGTCACCGAGGACGACGAGGACGGCCTCTACGAGCTGCCGGACGGCGACGAGCGCAAGCCGCTGGTGATGGCGTACCTGTGGCTGGGAGCCCTTCAGGAGTCGCTGCTGGAGGCGATGGCGGACTGAGTCCGAGCGGACCCGCCCCTCGAGGGAGTGATCCTGCCCGATTCCGGGCAAGCCCCGGCCGTTTCGTCCAGAATGTGGACGATTGGCCGGGGCATTTCTTATGAAAATCGGGCAAACCATACCAGGTCATGCTCAAATAACGCTCAGATGGACACCGCTGTCCGAACTTCGCGTGGTACGACTTCTCCACCCCCGAGACCGACCAGGACGGTGCACAGTGGCCGAGAAGTTGTACGACGAAAGGGTCGACAGCGCGGCGGACGGCGAAGGCTACGAGCGCGGGCTCGGCAGCCGCCAGATCCAGATGATCGCGATCGGCGGAGCGATCGGCACCGGCCTGTTCCTCGGCGCCGGCACCGCGATCTCCCGCTCCGGCCCGAGCCTGATCCTCTCCTACGCCGTCGCCGGCCTGGTGATCTTCGTGATCATGCGGGCGCTCGGCGAACTGCTCACCTACCGACCGGTCTCCGGCAGCTTCGCCGAGTACGCCCGGGAGTTCCTCGGCCCCTTCGCCGGCTACGTGACCGGCTGGACGTACTGGCTGTTCTGGGTCGTCACCGGCATGGCGGAGACCACCGCCGCCGCCGTCTACGTGCGGTTCTGGGCGCCCGACATACCGCAGTGGGTCAGTGCGCTGACCTTCCTGGTCCTGCTCTACGCGGCCAACCTGATCTCGGTGAAGCTGTTCGGCGAGATCGAGTTCTGGTTCTCCATGGTCAAGGTCACCGCCATCATCGGCATGATCCTGATCGGCGTCGGGGTGCTGACCCTCGGCTTCAGCAAGGCCGGTGACACCGCGTCGCTCGGCCACCTCTGGCAGGACGGCGGCTTCTTCCCCCAGGGCATCGGCTCCACCGTGATGACCCTTCAGATCGTCATGTTCGCCTACCTGGGCGTCGAACTCGTCGGCGTCACCGCGGGCGAGAGCGAGAACCCCGAGAAGACCCTGCCGCGGGCCATCAACACCCTGCCCTGGCGGATCATGCTGTTCTACATCGGCGCGCTGGTGGTCATCCTCTCGCTCGTGCCGTGGACCGAGTTCCGGCCCGGAGTCAGCCCGTTCGTCGCCGCCTTCGGCAAGATCGGCATCCCGGCGGCGGCCGGCATCATCAACTTCGTGGTGCTCACCGCCGCGCTCTCCTCCTGCAACTCCGGGATGTACTCCACCGGCCGCATGCTGCGCGACCTCGCGCTGCGCGGCCAGGCCCCGGGACGGCTCACCAGGCTCAACTCCCGCCGCACCCCGGCCTTCGCGATCACCGTCTCCTGTCTGCTGATGGGGATCGGCGTGGTGCTCAACGGCGTCGTCCCGGCGCGGGCGTTCGAGTACATCACCTCGGTCGCCACGGTCTGCGGCCTGTGGACCTGGGCGATGATCCTGATCTCCCAGATCCGCTACCGCCGGGCCTGGCGGGCCGGCCACCTGCCGGCGCCCACCTTCAAGGCACCCGGCGGCGCCTGGGTCAGCTGGGCCGCGCTCGCCTTCCTCGCCCTGGTCGTGGTGCTGATCGGCCTGGACCGGGACAACCGGATCTCGCTGTTCGTCTTCCCCTGCTGGGCCGTGCTGCTGGTGGTCGGCTACCAGGTGCTCAAGCGCCGCGATCCGCGGGCCCTCCACGACGCCGCCGCGGACCGGCAGCCCGCCGACGACGGCAACCTGCCCGCCGGCGACGGGAGTCTGGACGCCCGCTGACCGGGCCCGGACGCCACGGCCCGGCCCCGGCGCCACCGACCGGACGCGGACACCCACCACCCGGACGCGGACACCCGCCGGCCGGACGTGGACACCCACCGACCGCGCCTCGGACGCCCCGGCGGACAGCCGCCGGGGCGTGGCTATCCTGGCCCGCATGCTGACCATCACCCGAGAACTCCGCGACCGGATCGTGGCCCACGCCCGCGCCGACCACCCGGACGAGGCCTGCGGCGTGGTCGCCGGACCGGCCGGCAGCGGCCGGCCCGAGCGGTTCGTCCCGATGCTCAACGCCGCCCGCTCGCCCACCTTCTACGAGTTCGACTCGGGCGACCTGCTCAAGCTCTACCGCGAGATGGACGACCGGGACGAGGAGCCGGTGATCGTCTACCACTCGCACACCGCCACCGAGGCCTACCCCTCGCGCACCGACGTGAGCTACGCCTCCGAGCCGTTCGCCCACTACGTCCTGGTCTCCACCGCCGAGGGCGAGGGCGAGGACGACCCGTACCAGTTCCGCTCGTTCCGCATCGTGGACGGCGAGATCACAGAGGAAGACGTGCAGGTCGTCGAGGCCTACCCGGTCTGACCGGCACCCCCGCGGACGCGGCCCGCCGACCCCTCCCGAAGGGGCGGCGGGCCGCTGTCGTCTCAGCCCTGGGAACGGGAACATCCGGATCCCGAGACAGCCATGTCGGAGCGGGCCCGGGAATCTATACGATGAGCCCATGCGTTCCGTCGATGTGAGCACTCAGGCCCCGGGCATCCGCCTCGTGGCGCGCCTGCACATCGACCTGTGCCGGCACGCCGGTGCGATCTGTCCCGGCACGCCCGCGCGCTCGCGCTGAGAGCCGCTTCACCACCTCACCCGGGCCCGCCGCCCCCGGCGACGCCGAGCCCGGGGCGACCGCCCCGCCGCCTCCGCCGCGGCCCACTCACTCCACGACTCGCCCAGGAGCGCACTCATGGCCATCGAGGTCCGCATCCCGACCATCCTCCGCACCTACACCGACGGCGCCAAGGCCGTCGAGGGCAACGGCAGCAACCTCGGGGAACTCTTCACCGACCTCGACGCCCGCCACCCGGGCATCGCCGCCCGCCTGGTCGAGGGCGGCGAGCTGCGCCGCTTCGTCAACGTCTACCTGAACGACGAGGACGTCCGCTTCCTGGAGGGCATCTCCACCGCCCTCGCCGACGGCGACAGCGTCACCATCCTGCCCGCCGTGGCCGGCGGCGCCCGCTGACCTCCCGGTTCCCCCGCCCGCACGGCGGGGGAACCGCCCTCTCCACCCCACCGCCTTGGCCGGAGGCCCCCTTGCGTTACGACAGTCCGCTCGAAGCCGTCGGCAACACCCCGCTGGTCCGTCTGCCGAGGCTGTCCGCCGCCGTCCCCGGCAACGCCGACGGCCTGGTGAGCCTCTGGGCCAAGCTGGAGGACCGCAACCCGACCGGCTCGATCAAGGACCGCCCGGCCCTGCACATGATCGAGCGCGCCGAGGCCGACGGCCGGCTCACCCCCGGCTGCACCGTCCTGGAGCCCACCAGCGGCAACACCGGCATCTCGCTGGCCATGGCCGCCAAGCTCAAGGGCTACCGGATGGTCTGCGTGATGCCGGAGAACACCAGCGAGGAGCGGCGCGAACTGCTCCGCATGTGGGGCGCCGAGATCATCCCCTCCCCGGCGGCCGGCGGCTCCAACACCGCCGTACGGATGGCCAAGGAGATCGCCGCCGAGCACCCCGACTGGGTGATGCTCTACCAGTACGGCAACCCCGACAACGCGGGCGCCCACTACACCGGCACCGGCCCCGAGATCCTCGCCGACCTGCCCACCGTCACCCACTTCGTGGCGGGCCTCGGCACCACCGGCACCCTGATGGGCGTCGGCCGCTACCTGCGCGAGAAGGTCCCCGGCGTGAGGATCGTCGCCGCCGAACCGCGCTACGACGACGTGGTGTACGGGCTGCGCAACCTCGACGAGGGCTTCGTCCCCGAGCTGTACGACGCCGAGGTGCTCACCACCCGCTTCTCGGTCGGCTCCGCGGACGCCGTCCGCCGCACCCGCGAACTCCTCCAGCAGGAGGGCATCTTCGCGGGCGTCTCGACCGGCGCCATCCTGCACGCGGCGATCGGTGTCGGGCGCAAGGCGGCGGCCGCGGGGGAGCGCGCGGACATCGTCTTCGTGGTCGCCGACGGCGGCTGGAAGTACCTGTCCACCGGCATCTACACCGCCGAGTCCACCGAGGCCGCGGTCGAGGCGCTGCAGGGCCAGCTCTGGGCGTAGGGCGCAGGGCCCGTCCCGTGGATCCTCGCCGGGCCCGCGGAATCCGGGGGCAGGCCGCTAACCGCGCGGCAGCGCCCGCTGCGCCCGGGCCCAGACCTGCCGGTCCACCGCGCCGGCCCGGCGGCGGAAGGCCGACAGCGGTACCTCGCGCAGCTCGTCGGTCTCCAGCCAGCTGGCCCGGCCCTCCCGGTCACCCACCGTCCCGGGCGGCAGCGGCAGTACGCCCGGGCGTTCCGCGTGGTGCTTGCTGGTGATCTTGGCGACGGTGGCGGTCCGGCCGCGCACCCGCAGCACCAGGCACGGGCGGTCCTTGGACCCGGGCCCGTCCTCGAACGGCACCTGCGCCCACCAGATCTCCTGCGGCTCGGGGCCGGCCCCCGGCCGCGGCTTCGGGCCGGTCGGCCCGGCCGGGCGCGGGGCCGGGCGGGTGCGCCGCACCAGCGCCGCCGCGGCGGCGGCCAGCAGCGCGACGCCCAGCAGCGACAGGACGAGCCAGGTAGCGGTCATGCCGTTCATGCGGCGAACCGTACCGGGCCGGGGTGAACGCCACTACCGTGCCGGCCGTGACAGTCGGGCATTTGTCCGCGCATTGCTCCCGGTTCGTCACGGAACTGCCACAATGCCCGTTCTGCGCCCGGAGTCCCGGCCGGTCCGGCAAGGCTGCGTCACGAACGTCCGCCCCCGTCCCCCGGAGGTGCCCCCGTGACCCGTGGCCCCGAGCTGTGGTCCTGCGCCGAGATCGCCCGCCACATCAACGTCCGGCCCGCGACCGTCCGCAGTTACCGCCGGCACCGGCTGCTGCCCGATCCGGACGTGATCGACGGCAGCGGCCGCCCGCGGTGGTACCCGTTCACCATCCGTACCTGGGCCCGCAACCGGCCCCGGCGCCGCTGATCCCCGGCCCGTCAACCACCCCCGCTCCCGCTCCCGGCGTTCTGGTGATTCCGCCCACAGCCCGGCACGGGGACGGGGGCAAAGTGCCGCTCCGCCCTTACCCTCGACACACCAACGCAGTGCTACCGGCCGGTTCGCCGCGCCCGGCCTGCCGTTTTCCATGCCGTTTTCCACGCTGTCCGGTGGAGGACGGCGATGCCGTTTTCCAGCAGCAGCCAGGATGTGTCGGGGCGGAGGGGCTCGGATGAAACTGACCGTGGTGGGGTGTTCGGGGAGCTTCCCGGCCCCCGACTCGCCCTGCTCCAGCTACCTGGTCGAGGCCGAGGGCTACCGCGTCGTGCTCGACCTCGGCAACGGGGCCCTCGGCGCCCTCCAGAAGTACACCGGCCTCTACGACGTCGACGCCGTCCTGCTCAGCCACCTGCACGCCGACCACTGCGTCGACCTGTGCGCCTACTGGGTGGCCCGCAACTACCGCGCCGAGGGCTGCCCGGAACTGCTGCCCGTGTACGGTCCGGCCGGCACCGCCGAGCGGCTCGCCCGCGCCTACGACATGCCGGAGAACCCCGGGATGAAGGAGGTGTTCGAGTTCCGCACGCTCACCCCCGGCAGCTTCGAGCTCGGCCCGTTCCGGATCGGCGTCGCCCAGGTCAACCACCCCGTCGACGCCTTCGCCTTCCGGCTGGAGCACGACGGCCGCTCGCTGGTCTACAGCGGGGACACCGGCGAGAGCGCCGAACTCGTCGAACTCGCCCGCGACACCGATCTCTTCCTCTGCGAGGCGGCGTACATCGACGGGCGCGACACCTATCGGGCCGTCCACCTCAACGGCCGCGAGGCGGGCGAGCACGCCGCCGCGGCCGGCGCCCGCCGGCTCGTCCTCACCCACATCCCCCCGTGGACCGACGCCGAGCACAACCGGCGGGACGCCGCGGCCGCCTACCCGGGGCCGGTCGAGGTCGCCCGGGCCGGTGCGGTGTACGAGGTCTGAGCAGCTCGGCGGGGGTTGCGCGGGGTTCCGCGGAATTCCCGGGAAAAAGTTCCGGGACGACCCGCAACCTCGCCGCCCCCCGTACGTCCTAGTAGGTGAGCGGCGGGAAACGCCGCCGGAACGGTCGGCCCGTCGGGCGCGGCCGCGATCACACCACTCACCAGGCTTGCTTCGTGCTGCCCGGATCCGGCCGTGTCGGTCCGGAGCGGAAATCCAGGGGGATTCCCATGCGCAAGACCAACCGTGCCCTGAACCGGGCCCGCCGGCTCGTTCCGGCGGTCGCGCTGACCGCCGCGCTGGTCGCCGGCGGCGCCGTGACCGCGACCCCGGCGTTCGCCACCGCCGGGCCGCTCAGCCTGACCGTGCACGCCCCGGCGGTGGTCGGCTTCGCGGGCGGGCCGGTCGAGTTCACCGAGCACATCGGCAACCCGGGGGACCAGGGCACGTCCGTCGTGCTGGACTTCGAGATCGAGAGCGACCTCGGGACGCCGCCGGACGCCCTGAGCCTCGACTACTTCAGCGACATGACCGGTGGCTGGCTGCCGGTGGACCTGAAGGCGCGCTCCGAAGGGAACCGGATGGTCAACGCGGGCGGCACCGGCAAGGTGACGGTCCCGGCGGGCGGCGCCGACGTCAGGCTCCGCCTCGGTGTTCCGATGGGCAAGCCGCACGACGGGGCCACCAACGGTGGCACCGGCCCGAACCTCGCCTTCCGCACCGCGGTCAAGGGCTGGTGGCAGGACTCCCCGGTCGAGCCGCCGCTCAACGACACCCACGTGATCAACGTGGAGGGGATCACCAACGGGGTGTCCGGGGTCCCGGCCACCGCCGTCGCGGGCGGGGCGCCCATCGAGTTCGACGCGGTGCTCAGGAACCCGACGCCGTCCGCCTACACCAACCTCGGCAACGTGCTGTTCACCGACCGGCACGCCAGGGTCGAGGTCCGTGGCGCCGACGGCACCTGGACCGTCCTGGCGCCGGTCACCACCGAGGCCGAGCCTCCGGCGGGCTTCTACCTGGACGGCCGCAACTCCTCGGTGGCCCCCGGGAGTTCGCAGACCAAGCGGGTCCGGGTCAGCTACCCGGCCGACATGCCGCCGGGCGCGACCGAGCTGAACCCCTGCGTGTTCGTCAACGAGGGCGACGGCATGCCCTTCCGCGGCACCACCATGTGCTCGCCCGGCGCCACCGTCCGGGTCGTCGCCCCGGAACCGAAGCCCACCACCACGCCCGCCCCGACCGGCACCCCGGAGAGCACCGGGACCCCGGCCCCGGCCCCGTCCAACGGCTCGAACGGCTCGAAGCCGCAGCCGGGCGGCGACGCGCCCGCCGCCCAGCAGGCCGGCGACGTCACCAGGGCACCGGCCGCCCCGGCCGCTTCGGCGCCCGCCGCGCCCGCGGGCGACGCCCCGGCGGCCGGTGACCGGCCGGTGGGCGGCCACCTGGCCTCCACCGGCGCCGACAGCGACCGGACCGGCCTGATCGCGGGCGTCGGAGCGCTGCTGGTGGGCGCCGGCGCGGGGGCCTTCTTCCTGGCCCGCCGCCGCCGCACCAGCTGACCGCCCGCCGTGGGGGGGGCCGCCCCGGGGCGCGCGGGGGGCGGCC
>NZ_JBSHBN010000044.1:0-58180 GCF_053612025.1 Kitasatospora sp. NPDC054768 | reverse complement strand
GCGAGGGTGGTGAGGTGCATGGGGGCTGTGCTTTCAGGCGGTGACGAGGACGGGCGTGGGGGCGACAAGCGCCCAGACGAACTTGCCGATGCCGCCGGGGCGGTTGGCGCTGCCCCAGCGTTCGGCGAGTTCGTTGACGAGGAGCAGGCCACGCCCGTGTTCGTCGTCGGGGGTCGGGGCGTGGAGGGTGGGGTGTTCGGTGCCGGCGTCGTGGACTTCCAGGCGCAGACGGGAGCCGGTGACGGTGAAACGGACCTCGATGTGACAGTCGTCGGAGGCGTCGGAGTGCTGGACGGCGTTGGCGAACAACTCGCCGAGCAACAGTTCGGCGGTGTCCGAGTACCGGTCGCCGGAGGGGAGGGCGGAGAGGTACGCGCGGAGCAAGTACCGGGCCAGCGGCGTGGACTCGGTACGGGAGTCGAGGCGCGCGACGAACATGCGGGGGCGACGGGCAGTGAACACGGGGGAGTACCTCGAAGGGACGGAGAGGGGGCATGCGAATGGAGTGCGACGAGCTCGGGGCAGTGGGCGACTGCTGCTGAAGCGAAGGTCCGGACCGCGGCTTTGGAGGTCCGGTCTTTGGGATCTGCCTCTGGCCGGGGCCTTGATCAGCCTCCCGGGACCGGGACGCCCTGGAAGGGGAGAGGGCGGCCGTCATGTCGGCGTCGGCAGTCGTGGCGGGCCACCGCAGTGGTGAGGGACTGGGCGCGGTCAGGGCCGATGCCGCGGATGCGGACGGGGCGCTGTATCAGGAGTGAGGCCCCGGCGACGTGCAGGTCCGCCGTGAATGGAGCCGACAGCCTCCCTATGGGCGAAGCCAGGAGCCTTTGGGTACCAGCAGGAGCGGACGGTGTGGGATGGTGGCGAAGCTGGGCCCGACCGCCCGTGTTCTGACAGACGACCCAGCACGGTCAAGTCCATGTGGAGGAGGCTGTCAATGACGCCCTGCACACGGCCGTACTGGTCATGGTCGGGTAGCGCGGAAGGGACACGCTGGGTGCGGGTGGGCGGCGCGGCATCTGTCACGCTCGAATCGTCGGGCAGCCTGACGGGACGTCATACCGCGTTTGCGGGACATTTGGGACGTCTGACTGATAGACCTTGAAACGTCCCTAATGTGGAAGGCCAGTCGGTGAACAGCCCACTCCGTGACGCAATGGCCCGTGCCAACATGACCTCGTCCAAGCTCGCGCGTGTGTGCGGTGTCGACCCCAAGACCGTCGACCGGTGGCTCGCGAACCCCTCGCGCGAGCCGCATGCCCGACACCGCTCAGCGGCCAGCCGGGCCCTCGGCGAGGAGGAAACCGTGCTCTGGCCGTCCGTACAGCAGCTGGTGAAGTCGGGGCCGGATCGGGAGCTGGTGCAGATGTATCCGTACCGGTCTGCGGCGCCGGCCATGCTGTGGCGTCAGCTGATGAAGGGGGCAACCCGGGAACTGACGTTCGCTGGGTACACCAACTACTTCCTGTGGCTTGAGCACGCGAACTTCGGCAGTTTGCTTCGGCAGAAGGCGGCGGCTGGAGTTCGCATCCGCTTCATCCTTGGCGAGCCCGGACACCCGGTCACCTGTCGGCGTGAGCTGGAGGAGGACGTCCCACTGAGTCTGTCGACCCGGATTGAGGTCACCCTGTCTGAACTGGCAAAGCTGCGGGACACGTCGATTGACGCGCGATATGAGACCGCACACGTCTCACTCAGCGTCTTCCGCTTCGACGACGACATGATCGTCACACCACTGCTGCCCGGTAGGATCGGCCACGACGCTCCGATGATGCATTTCAGGCGAGCCCAGGACGATGGTGTGTTCGATCGCTTCGCTGGTCACGTCGAAGACTTGTGGGCGAACGGGCGTGATGTATGGGCGATCCCGGCAACGGAGGTGGCGGATCATGTCCAGGCGTGACTACCAGGACGACCCGAACGCCCCCGAGGCGAACTCGTTGGTCCCGGCCGCGTCCGTGGTCGTGGTCGACGATACGGGCCGCGTTCTGCTCCAGCGACGTACCGACAACGGGATGTGGGCCCTGCCCGGCGGCAGGATGGACATCGGGGAGTCGCTCGCCGGGTGCGGTGTCCGCGAGACCCGCGAGGAGACCGGCATCGAGGTCGAGATCACCGGGATCGTCGGCACCTACACCGACCCCGGCCACGTCTTCGCCTACGACGACGGCGAGGTCCGCCAGGAGTTCTCCATCTGCCTCCTCGGACGCCCGCTCGGCGGGGAGCTGCGGGTGTCCGACGAGTCCCACGAGGTGGCGTGGTTCACCCCGGCCGAAACGGACGGGCTGCCGATGCTGCCGAGCATCCGCAAGCGGCTGGCCGACTGGCGCTCCGGGACGATCCCCGTGGTGCGCTAGCCACCGCTCGCTGTTCGGCTACGCAAACCCTGGTGGTCTTCCACGACACCGGCGCATGTGGGGCGAGCATGTCGTCGAACTGCAACTCCAGACCGCTGATCCCGGAGGTCACGGTCGAGGGCGATCGGGCCGGGCTGATCCGTGGGCGGCAGACCGTCGGCGAGCTGCTGGCGCTGGGAGTGGGGCTGCCGGAAGACTTCTTCTCCCGGGACCGATGAGTTCAGGCGGTGGCGGCGGTCAAACCTGGGAAAGCAACGACAGCCGACCAGGGAGACCTGAAATGTCCAGCACCGCCACCGCCGCCACCACGACCACCGCCACCGCCGCGAAGTCCAGCAAGGCCGTGGTCCGGGTGGTCTGGACGCTGCGGATCCTGCTCGCGCTCTTCTTCGCCCTGGCCAGCGCGCTGCCCAAGCTGCTCGCGCTCCCCGCCGCCACGACCGTTTTCGACGCCATCGGTGCAGGCCACTGGTTCATGTACCTGACCGGACTGGTGGAGCTGGCCGGAGCGGTCGGCCTGCTGGTCCGCCGGCTGGCCGGGCCGGCCGCGACGGCGCTGATCGTCTTCCTGTCGTTCGCGTTCGTTACCCAGCTCACCGCGATGCACGGCGAGAACGCCGGGACCCCGTTCCTCTTCATGGTGCCGCTGGCCGTCATCGCCTGGAACCGGCGCGCGGAGACGGGCGCGCTGCTCGGCCGCTCGCGCTGACCTGGTGCTTGGAGGGGTCCGTCAGCAGAGGGCCGGCGTCGCGGCGCCCTGGGCTTGAGCCGGGTCATACGGGAGACGGAGGGGCCGTGTCCTCGATTGGTATGGCTGCCTACGAAGGAGGCGACGGCGGCCTGGAGGTCGCCCTGCACTTCAAGTCCAGCTACAGCAGCAACGGCGGACAGTGCATCGAGGCATCCGACAGGATGGCCCGGCATCGTCCCCGTCTGTGACTCCAAGGCCCCGAGGTCCTGCCCTGGCCTTCCGCGCCGATGCATGGCGGTCGTTCGTTGCAGCCGTTCGAGACGGCGAGTTCGGCGACGTCTGGCGCACCGTGCGAGCTGCCCGAGACCCCACTGCCCAGATGGGCAGTGGGGTCTTCCGTCGCTATTTCCGGGTGTTGGTGCGGCGGGTGGGTTCGGCTGTGGTCGGGTCTTCGGGCCAGGGGTGGCGGGGGTAACGACCCCTGAGATCAGCGCGGACGGCGCGGTAGCCCTCGCGCCAGAAGCTCTCCAAATCACCGGTGACGGCGGCGGGGCGGCCGGCGGGGGAGAGCAGGTGGATGGTCAGCGGAACGCGTCCTCCGGCCAGGATGGGAGTCTTGGTCCAGCCGAAGAGTTCTTGCAACTTGACCGCTAGCACCGGGCGTTCGGTGGTGTAGTCGACTCGTATCTTCGATCCTGACGGCACGGTGATGCGTTCGGGGGCGAGGTCGTCCAGTCGGCCTGCCTCGCCGGTGGCCCAGGGGAGGAGCCTCTGGAGGGCGGCCGTCGTATCAATCCGGGCGAGGTCGGAGCGGCGGCGGGCGCGGGAGAGTTCGGGCTCCAGCCACTCGTCGGCGCGCTCAAGCAGAGCCTCGTCGCTGACGTCGGGCCAGGGGGTGCCGAGGGCGGTGTGGAGGAAGGCGAGGCGTTCGCGAAGGCCAGAGGGGAACGTCAGCAGGGTGCTGATGCCCTCGCGGGTGAGGCCTTCGAGGAGGGCGGCGCGGACGAGCGCCCGGTCGGGGCGGTTGAGGGGCTTCTCCGCGAGCTCGATCGCGCCCAGCGACTCCACCCGGCGGGAGACGACCTCGCCGCGCCGGGTGTCCCAGTGGACCTCCTCACGAGCGGTCAGCAGCGCCGCACCCGCGACCAGAGCAGTGTCCTCGTCCAGCGCCGCGGCGTGCAGTACCCGGGCCGAGTGCGACCCCGCCGGGCGGTCGGCGACCGCGACGGCGAGCCAGGGCACGGCGCCGAGCGTGGTGCCGGGGGCGAGTTCGGCGGCCGTCCCGGAGGCCATCAGGTACGGGCTGCGCTCGCCGGGGGCGGGCTTGTCGACCCGGGCGCGGGCGATGCGTTCGGGGAAGGCGAGGGCGACGACGAGGCCGGCGGCGGCGCCGTCGGAGAGCTGGGTGGCGGGTTCGGAGCCGGCGCCGCGCAGGAGGCGGCGGACCTCGTCGCGCCAGCGGCCCGCGTAGGGGTCCCGGGAGGAGCGGACCGTCCGCCAGACCGCGCCGAGGTCGTCGCCGAGCGCGCGCGGCGGTTCTTCGGAGAGCAGCGCGACCACCTCGGCGGCCCGCCGCGCACCGACTGCCGCCGCGCCGTCGACCAGGGCGCGGCCGAGCCGGGGGTGCAGTCCGGTGCGGGCGAGCCGGACGCCGCGGGCCGTGGCCCGCCCGTCCGCGTCCACGGCGCCGAGGGCTTGGAGGGTCTGTCGGGCGGCGGCCATCGCCCCGGCGGGCGGGGCGTCGGGCAGGGCGAGGCCGGTGGCGTCCGGGTCGCCCCAGCAGGCGGCCTGGAGAGCGAAGGGGGTGAGGTCGGCGAGCGCGATCTCGGGGGTGGGGAAGCGGGCGGCGAGGGCGTCCTCGGCCTCGTTCCAGCAGCGGTAGACGGTGCCGGGGGCTTCGCGTCCGGCGCGGCCGGCGCGTTGGCGGGCGGCGGCGAGGGAGGCCCGGACGGTGACCAGCCCGGCCAGTCCGCGGGCGTGGTCGGTGCGGGGTTCGCGGGCCAGTCCGGCGTCGACCACGACCCGTACGCCCGGCACGGTGAGGCTGGACTCGGCGACGGCGGTGGTGAGGACGACCCGCCGTGAAGGGGACGGGGTGAGGGCGGCGTCCTGGACGGCCTGCGGGGCGCGGCCGTGCAGTTGCAGCACCTCGGCCGTGACGCCGCCCAGTTGCCCGGCGACCCGGGCGATCTCGCCGACGCCGGGCAGGAAGCAGAGCACGTCGCCGTCGCGCTCGTTCAGGGCCCGCCGGACGGTCGAGGCGACGTGGTCGAGCAGGGCCTGGTCCACCCGGGTGCCGTGGGCGGGCCGGACGGCGCGGGGCGGCGGCGCCCAGACCGCCTCGACCGGGTGGGACGTCCCGTGCGCCTCCACCACGGGCGCGCCGCCGAGCAGTTCGGCCCAGGCCTCGGTGTCGGAGGTGGCCGAGGCGCAGACCAGCCGCAGTTCGGGCCGCAGTGCCGCCCGGACGTCGAGCAGGAAGGCGAGCGCGGTGTCGGCGTCCAGGTGCCGTTCGTGGCATTCGTCGAGCACCACCACGTCCACGCCGGGCAGTTCCTGGTCGCGCTGGAGCCGTTGCAGCAGCACGCCGGTGGTGACCACCTCGACCACGGTGTCCGGGCCCGCCGTGCGCTCGCCGCGCACGGTGTGGCCGATCCGGCCGCCGACCGGTTCGCCGAGCAGCCAGGCCATCCGCCGGGCGGCCGCCCGTACCGCGAGCCGGCGGGGCTCGGCGACCAGCACCCGGCGCACCGGACCGCCCGGATCGAGCAGTCCGGCCAGGGCGAGCGGCACCAGAGTGGTCTTGCCGGTGCCGGGCGGTGCGGCGAGGACGGCGGTGCCGTGTTCGTCCAACGCGCGGTGCAGGGCGGGCAGGGCGGTGCGGACGGGCAGTTCGCGCCAGGCCGGGTTCATGGAGGGGCTCAGCCCCGCTCGGTGACGAAGATCGCCGTGCCGGGGATCAGCCGCCCGCGCAGCGGGGACCAGCCGCCCCACTCCTGTTCCAGTCCGGCCGGCCACTCGGGCTCGACCAGGTCCACCAGCCGGAAGCCGGCGGTGACGAGTTCGCGGACCCGGTCGCCGAGGGTGCGGTGGTGTTCGACGTAGGTGGCGCGGCCCTGTTCGTCCTGCTCGACGTAGGGGGTGCGGTCGAAGTAGGAGGACACCGCGGTGAGGCCCTCGACGCCGGGCTCGTCCGGGAAGGCCCAGCGGATCGGGTGGGTCACCGAGAACACCCAGCGCCCGCCGGGCCGCAGCACCCGGTGGACCTCGCGCATCAGTGCGGTGGTGTCGGCGCTGAACGGGACGGCGCCGTAGGCGGAGCAGGCGAGGTCGAAGGAGGCGTCGGCGAAGGGCAGGACGGCGGCGTCGGCCTGGACGACGGCGACGGGGTCGGTGCCGCGGCCGAGGTCGATCCGGCGGGAGTGCTGGAGCTGGCGGTAGGAGATGTCCAGGGCGACCGGCCGGGCGCCCCGGGCGGCGAGCCAGCGGGAGCACTGGGCGGCGCCGGCGCCGATCTCCAGGACGTCCCGGCCGGCCACCTCGCCGAGCAGGCGGGCGTCGGCCTCGTCCAGGCCTTCGGGGCACCAGGTGAAGCGGTCGTCGCCGAGGAACTCGCCGTGTTCGTCCTGGTACTCGTCGGCGTTGCGGTCCCACCAGTGCCGGCTGGCGCGGCTGCTCTCCCCGGTGCCGGCCTCGCGGCGGATCGCGTCGTCGCCATCCTCCTCCTCGGCCCGCGCGGGGGAGGTGTCAAGATCGTGCAGGTCCGACTGGGGGGTGGTGGCCACGGTGACAATGCCCATCGCGTAGGGTATGGAATGCGGAAGCGCCGCTGCCGCGAACCGGCCCGTCAGGGTCCGGATCCTGGCGGTGGCATCCGGGGACGTGGCCCCTTCGGGTGTCGCCGCAAGGCGCGCATTCGGAGGATATGGCCTGATCCGTACCGGGCTCCACCGTCTTGCCGTCCTTCGGCATTGACCGTGCCTGGCCGTCCCCGTATGCTACAAGTTGCGCTGCGGGCCTGCGCGCCTCGGACGGAGCAGGTCGCGCTCGCATCTGTCGAAGACCCCACGGTCGCAAGACGGACGCCGGTTCTCGTTGTACGGGAATCCCGGTGTGCCGTGTTCTTGGCTGTCCGGCTTTCGGTGGGAGCGATACGGGCCCTCCGCGTGGCATTACCTACGACTTTCATGTCCGTACCGGAGCCCTTTTCCTAATGACGAGCCCCACCGACTCCTCCCTCAGCACCACCCCGCAGGTCGCGGTCAACGACATCGGCGACGCGGAGGCCTTCCTCGCCGCCATCGACGAGACCATCAAGTACTTCAACGATGGCGACATCGTCGAGGGCGTCATCGTGAAGGTCGACCGTGACGAGGTTCTCCTCGACATCGGTTACAAGACCGAGGGCGTCATCCCGTCCCGCGAGCTCTCGATCAAGCACGACGTTGACCCGCACGAGGTCGTCGCCGTCGGTGACAACATCGAGGCCCTGGTTCTCCAGAAGGAGGACAAGGAGGGTCGTCTCATCCTGTCCAAGAAGCGCGCTCAGTACGAGCGTGCCTGGGGCACGATCGAGAAGATCAAGGAAGAGGACGGCATCGTCACCGGTACCGTCATCGAGGTCGTCAAGGGTGGTCTCATCCTCGACATCGGCCTCCGGGGCTTCCTCCCCGCCTCGCTGGTCGAGATGCGTCGCGTCCGCGACCTCCAGCCCTACGTGGGCAAGGAGCTCGAGGCCAAGATCATCGAGCTGGACAAGAACCGCAACAACGTGGTCCTGTCCCGCCGTGCCTGGCTGGAGCAGACCCAGAGCGAGGTCCGCCAGACCTTCCTCACCACCCTGCAGAAGGGCCAGGTGCGCTCCGGCGTCGTCTCCTCGATCGTCAACTTCGGTGCCTTCGTGGACCTGGGTGGCGTCGACGGCCTCGTGCACGTCTCCGAGCTGTCCTGGAAGCACATCGACCACCCGTCCGAGGTTGTCGAGGTCGGCCAGGAGGTCACCGTCGAGGTTCTCGACGTCGACATGGACCGCGAGCGCGTCTCCCTGTCGCTGAAGGCGACCCAGGAGGACCCGTGGCAGCAGTTCGCCCGGACCCACCAGATCGGTCAGGTCGTCCCGGGTAAGGTCACCAAGCTGGTTCCGTTCGGTGCGTTCGTCCGCGTGGACGAGGGCATCGAGGGTCTGGTCCACATCTCCGAGCTGGCCGAGCGCCACGTCGAGATCCCGGAGCAGGTCGTCCAGGTCGGCGACGAGATCTTCGTCAAGGTCATCGACATCGACCTTGAGCGTCGTCGCATCAGCCTGTCGCTGAAGCAGGCCAACGAGGCCCTGGGTGCCAACCCGGCCGAGGTCGAGTTCGACCCGACCCTGTACGGCATGGCCGCCTCGTACGACGACCAGGGCAACTACATCTACCCGGAGGGCTTCGACCCCGAGGCGAACGACTGGCTGCCCGGCTTCGAGAAGCAGCGCGAGGAGTGGGAGCGCCAGTACGCTGAGGCGCAGTCCCGCTTCGAGCAGCACCAGGCCCAGGTCATCAAGAGCCGCGAGGCCGACGCCCAGGCCGCCGAGGAGGGTGGCGACGCCGTCGCCGCTGCCGCCGGTGGTTCCTACTCGTCCAGCAGCGACGAGGGCTCGGGCGCCCTGGCCTCCGACGAGGCCCTGGCCGCTCTGCGCGAGAAGCTGGCCGGTGGCCAGAGCTGAGGCTCTCGCTTCCCGCTAGCCGATAGCTAGACGGTGGGCCCCACCCGGATTTCCGGGTGGGGCCCATTTCGTTTTTCGCCATGACTTATCACGCTTTGACTTATGTGTGGTTTATGTGAAGGAAAGTGTGAGATGAGGCTCATTGCCCATCTATAGGCCGGAGTTCGGGTTGCACCTAGATTGAGGGGAGCTGCCCGAAAGGCTCTTCATGCGAAACCCCTTTTTCGCCACCCCCGCCCCCACCTCCGCCTCTGCCTCCGCCCCCACCGCCGTGGTCGGCGGCCGGCTCGCGGCCCTCGGCCGGTTCTGCTTCCGCCACCGTCGCTGGGTGCTCGGCCTGTGGGCCGTCGTCCTGGTGGTCGGGGTCCTGATCGGGGGACGCGTCTTCGAGGGCTCGGTGGCCGGGGCCTCCTCCGCCAGCGCCGAGGCCGACCGGGGCAGTGCGGTGGTCGCCGCGGCCGACCCGGCCAAGGGCACTGTGACCGCCGTGGTGGACGGCAGGCTGGTGGACGATCCGGCGGTGAAGGCCGCCGTCGAGAAGGCCACCGCCGAGATCGCCGCCCTGCCGGGGGTCTCCTCCGCGCTCGACGCGTACGGCTCCGGCCCGGCGCCGGCCGCGCTGCGCTCCGCCGACGGGACGGCGAGCCTGGTCACCGTGCGGATGGCCGACACCGCGAGCACCGCCCAGACCGACGCCGTCACCGAGCGGCTCGCCGCGCTGAACGGGGCGGGCGGCGCCCATGTCACGGTCGGCGGGGACCTGGTGCTCCAGCAGGAGGTCAAGCAGCAGACCGAGAAGGACACCCGGTTCGGCGAGATCGTGACGCTGCCGCTCACGCTGATCGTCATGGTGCTGGTCTTCGGCGGGCTGGCGGCGGCCTCGCTGCCGGTGATCGGGGCGGTCGCCTCGGTGGGCGGCGCGCTGCTGGCCATGTTCGGTTTCAGCCGGATCATGGACATCGACACCAGCGTGCTGCCGATCGCCACGGTGCTGGGGCTCGGGCTCTCGATCGACTACGCGCTGCTCATGGTGAATCGTTTCCGCGAGGAACGCGGCCACGGCGCGGACATCGCCGCCGCCGTCGAACGGACCGCGGCGACCGCCGGACGCACCGTGGCCTTCTCCGGGCTGACCGTCGCCGTCGCGCTCTCCGGGCTGTTCGTTTTCACCAGCCCGGTGCTCGGCGCGGTGGCGGCCGCCGGGGTGAGCGTGGTGGTGATCGCCGTCGCCGCCGCGCTGACCCTGATCCCCGCACTGCTCGGCTTCGCCGGCGCGCGGATCAGGACACCCGCCGCGCCCGTGGCGGACGAGGGGTTCTTCAGCCGGACCGTGCGCCGGGTGCGCAAGCGGGCGGTGGCGGTCACCCTCGCCTCGGTGGCGCTGCTGATGGCGGCCGGCGCGCCGTTCCTCCACGCCGACATGCGCAACTCCGGCGCCGCGGTGCTGCCCGCCTCCTCGGCCGGGCGGCAGGTCGCCGAGACGATCGACCAGCGCTTCCCGCAGGCCTCGGCCGCACCGATCACCGTGGTGGTCGAGGGCGGGGCGTCGGTGGCGCAGGCGTACGCGGACGACGTGGTCGCCAAGCTGCCCGGGGTGAGCGGGGTGCGGGCGGTGTCGCCGGTGGGCGACGCGGTCTCCACGATCGACGTGCTGGTGCACGGGGACCCGCAGGGCGGGCAGGCCAAGCAGGTGGTGGAGGAGCTGCGGGCCGACCGCGGCGGGCTGACCACCTACGTCACCGGCGGCGCGGCCTCGGTGGTGGACTTCCAGGACGAGCTGCTCTCGCGCGGACCGTGGGCGCTCGGGCTGGTCGCGGTCGGCACCCTGGTGCTGCTCTTCCTGATGACCGGCTCGGTGGTGATGCCGGTCAAGGCGCTGCTGATGAACCTGCTCTCGCTGGGCGCCTCGCTCGGCGCGCTCACCCTGGTGTTCCAGGACGGCTGGTTCAGCGGGCTGCTCGGGTTCAGCCCGACCGGCGGGCTGGAGACCTTCATCCCGGTGCTGGTCTTCGCCTTCGCCTTCGGGCTGTCGATGGACTACGAGGTGTTCCTGCTCTCCCGGATCAGGGAGCTGACCCTGCGCGGGCACGACTGTGTCCGGGCGGTGGAGCTGGGCGTGCAGCGCAGCGGTCGGATCATCACCTCGGCGGCGCTGCTGATGGTGATCGTCTTCGCCGGGTTCGCGCTCGGGGACATGCTGATGGTCAAGCAGATGGGCATCGCGCTGGCCGTCGCCGTCGCGGTGGACGCCACCCTGGTGCGCTGCCTGCTGGTGCCCGCCGCGATGAGCCTGTTCGGCGAGTTCAACTGGTGGGCGCCCGGCCCGCTGCGGCGGCTGCACCGGCGGTTCGGGCTGAGCGAGCACGTCGACCTGCCGGAGATCGAGCCGGCGGTGCTCCCGGTGCCGCGCGCCGGGACCGGGTCGGAGAGTGCCGGGTCGGACGGCGTCGGGGTCGAGGCCGTCGGGTCGGACGGCGTCGGGTCCGAGAGTGCCGGATCCGAGGCTGTCGGGTCCGGGGGCGGTGTGCCCAAGGGTCTGGTGGGTTCAGCCCAGCCGGCGTAGCAGGTCGACCGCCGAGCGGAGCCGGTCCTGTTCGGCGGGGTCGAGGCGGGACTCGATCGCGGTGGCGATCAGGTGTTCGCGGCGCGCGCGCTGGTCGAGCAGCGCGTCGCGGCCGGCCTCGGTGGCGGCGACCAGCAGTTTGCGGCCGTCGGTGGGGTGGGGCTGCTGGGTGACCAGCCCGGCCTCGGTCATCAGTGCGACGGTGCGGGCCATCGACTGGTGGCGGACCCGCTGGAGCGCGGCGAGTTCGGCGACGGTGCAGGAGAGCTCGTCGCGGACCAGCAGGCCGAGGACGGCGGCCTGGTTCTGCGGCAGTTCGTCGTCGGTGCGCAGGGAGCGGACCAGGGTGCCGAGGGCGGCGCGCAGGTCGGCGGCGAGTTCCAGGGTGTCCGGGTGCGGGGCTTCGCTGGGCATGGGAGAAGTCTATCGGCAATTCATGCAGCAAGGCTGTACAGCATTGCTGTATGGTTTTTGCCATGCGAATCACCAAGTTCGGACACGCCTGCGTACGCGTCGAGCACGGCGGCACCACCGTCGTCGTCGATCCGGGATCGTTCACCGACCCCGCCGCACTGGCCGGGGCGGACGCCGTCCTGATCACCCACGAGCACATGGACCACTTCGAGGAGTCCCGGCTGCGCGCCGCGCTGGAGGCCGACCCGGCCCTGCGGGTGTGGACCAACCGGGCCGTCGCCGCCCAGCTGGACGGCGTGGCGCAGCGGATCGAGGCGGTCGGCGAGGGCGACGCCTTCGAGATCGGCGGGCTGGGCGTCTCGGTGCACGGCGAGTGGCACGCGGAGATCCACCCGGACATCCCGCGGGTGCAGAACATCGGCTTCCTCTTCGACGGCCGGCTGTTCCACCCCGGTGACGCGTTCACCGTGCCGCCGCACGCCGTGGACACCCTGCTGCTGCCGCTCGCGGCGCCCTGGAGCAAGGCCTCCGAGGTGATCGACTACGTCCGGGAGGCCGGGCCGCGCCAGGCGGTGCCGGTGCACGAGGCGGTGCTCAGCCCGATCGGCTTCGCGGTGCAGACCCGGCTGGTCGGGCCGCAGGGGCCGGGCACGGGCGCGGAGCTGACGGTGCTGGGGGAGGGCGAGAGCCTGGAGCTGGGCTGACGGCCGTGCCCGCCGGTGGCCCGTGCGGACGGTGTTCCTCGTCGGTGGCCCGTGCCGACGGTGCTCCTCGTCCGTGGCCCGTACTGACGGGCCCGGTGCCGCGCCGGTAGCCTGACGCCATGCTGAAGATCGGACTGACGGGTGGCATCGGCGCGGGCAAGAGCGAGGTGTCCCGGCTGTTCGCCGCGCGCGACGCGGTGATCGTGGACTCGGACGTGATCGCCCGCGAGGTGGTCGCCCCCGGAACGGACGGTCTGGCGGCCGTGGTCGCCGAGTTCGGACCGCAGGTGCTGCGGGAGGACGGCGCGCTGGACCGTCCGGCGCTCGGGGCGGTCGTGTTCGCCGACCCGGAGCGGCTGAAGGCGCTGAACGCGATCGTCCACCCGCTGGTGCGGGCCCGCTCCGCCGAGCTGGAGGCGGCGGCCGCGCCGGACGCGGTCGTGGTGCACGACGTGCCGCTGCTGGCCGAGAACGGCCTGGCGCCGCTGTACGACCTGGTCGTGGTGGTGGACGCGGCCGACGAGGTGCGGCTGGACCGGCTGGTGCGGTTGCGCGGGATGGCCGAGGAGGAGGCCCGGGCCCGGATGGCCGCGCAGGCCTCGCGGGAGGACCGGCTGGCGATCGCGGACCTGGTGATCGACAACAGCGGCGGCCTGGCGGAGCTGGAGGCGCGGGTGGACGAGGTCTGGGCGGAGCTGGCGCGGCGCGCGACGGTCTGACGCCGGCCCGGCCCGGCCCGGGCGGCACCTCTCCGATCGGGCGCCACTTCTCCGTTCGGGCAGCGCCTCTCCGTTCAGGCGGCGCCGAGCGGCAGCCGGGCCCGGACGGCGAAGCCGCCCTCGGGCGTCGGCCCGGCGTGCAGGGTGCCGCCGAGGTCGCCGGCCCGGGTGTGCATGCCGTGCAGGCCGTGGCCGCCGGAGGGCAGTTCCGGGTGATCGGCCCGCCCGCCGGCGGCTTCGGCGTCCCCGTCGGCGGCGGGGGAGTTGACCACCGTCAGGCGCAGCCCGTCCGGTGCGACCTCGACGGTGACGGCCACCTCGGCGGCCGGGGCGTGCTTGTGCGCGTTGGTCAGCGCCTCCTGGACGATCCGGTAGGCCGCGTACTGCACGGCGGGCACCGGGTCGGGCAGCCCCTCGTCCGGTCCGCTGACGGTCAGCCCGACCGCCAGTCCGGCCAGCCGGGACTCCTCGACCAGGGCGGGCAGCCCGCGCAGCGAGGGCGCCTGTTCGGCGGAGGTGGTCAGCACGCCCAGCAGGCCGCGCAGTTCGGTGAGCGCCTGGAGGCCGAGGGCGCGGATCAGGCCGAGGGTCTCCCGGACGGCGGCCGGGTCCTCGGCCCGGGCGACCTGCCCGGCGCCCGCGTGCAGGGTGATCAGCGAGACCCGGTTGGACACCACGTCGTGCATCTCCCGGGCGAGCCGGGCGCGTTCGGCGGCCACCGCGCGCTCCTCGGCGTGCCGGCGGGCCTCCTCCAGCAGCCGGTTGCGCTCGCCGAGCAGCCGGTTGCGTTCGGCCAGCACGGCGACGGTGCGGGCGCGCTGGTGGGAGGTCAGCCCGAGGGCGAGCGGCACGGCGCCGAAGACCAGCGGGTCCTCGATCAGGTTGGCGAGCTCGGACGGGGCGTCGACGTCCCCGAGGTCGAACGGGACGAGCAGCCGCAGTCCGGCCAGCGCCGCCAGGACGTACACCGGCGCGGTCCGGCCGCGCCGCGCGGCCAGCCCGTAGAGGGCGACGGCCAGCGGGAGTTGGCCGCTCAGCAGGGTGACCGCGGCGACCGCGGCCGGGTGCCGGCGCCGCAGGGCCAGGGCGAGCGCGCCGAGCGCCATCAGGCCCGCGTTGGTCCCCGGCGAGGCGGTCGGGCCCACGTCCGGGTCGTTGGCGGCGAGGGGGACGAGGACCAGCAGCACCAGGGCGGTCGGCGCGAGGGCGCGGACCGGGCGGGGCAGGTGCAGCGGCGGGCCGGGCAGCGGTGCGGCGAGGTCGGCGGCCGCCTGGTCGGTGGGCTGCTGCATGAGGGGCATGCTGCCACAGCGGCGCGGCACCGGGACGGCCGTCGGACCGAGTGGCTGGGAAGGGACTGGTTAAAGGCCCTGGCAGGAGGAGAGCATGGCGGGATGGATGATCGTTTCTCGCCCGGGCCGCACCCCGCCGGGCCGCCGGTGGTCGAACGGCTCGCGCAGTACGGCCGCGCCGAGCAGGAGGAGATCCTCGGCCCCGGGGAGGACCCGTACGGCGTCGCCCACACCGGGCTGACCTTCCTGCCCAAGGAGATCCACTTCGGTGTCCGGGCCGCCGACGGCCGGCTGGTCGCCCACACCGGGCTGTTGCCGCTGCCGCTCACCGTGGGCGGCACCGACCTGACCGCCATGGGCGTCGGCGGGGTCTGCGTCGCGCCCGACCGGCGCCACAGCGGCCTCGCGCGGGCCGTGGTCGGGGCCGCCCTCGACCACGCGCGCACGTTCGGCCACCGGTACGCGCTGCTGTTCTGCCGACCGCCGCTGGCCGCGTTCTACCGGGGGCTCGGGTTCCGGGAGGTGGCGGAGGGGGTGACGGTGGAGCAGCCGGAGGGACGGCTGGCGGAGATGCCGCTGCGCACCATGTGGGCGCCGCTGGCACCGGGGGCCGGGTGGCCGGAGGGGCCGGTGCGGCTGCGGTCGCTGCCGATGTGAGGCGGGCTCGGGGCGCCCCGGCCGGGGCCGCCGCCGGTGCGCCGCCGGGCCGGGCGCTCGTCGCGGCCCGTGGGGTCCGGCCGGGTGGTCGACACCGCCGCGGCGTCGGGTCAGGCGCTCGCCACCGCCGCCGTGGAGTCCGCGTGCGCCACGGCGGCGCGGGCCAGGGCGCGGACCATGGGGTGTGCCCGGGTGCCGTCGCCGGACAGCTCGGGCTGGAACAGCGAGGCCAGGAAGAACGGGTGTCCGGGCAGCTCCAGGACCCGCACCTCGCCCGAGGCGTCCGCGCCGCTGAACCGCAGGCCGTGCGCGGTCAGCCGGTCCAGGTAGGCGGAGTTGAGGCCGTACGCGCAGTGGTAGCGCTCCTGGGTGCGGGTGGCGCCGAGGACCCGCTCGGCGAGGCTCCCGGGGGTGATCGCGACGGCCCCCTCGTGGCCGACCAGTGAGCAGGCCAGCGGGGCGATCACCTGCTGCTCCGCCTCCGGGTGCTCCTCGCCGTGGACGGCCCCGGCCAGGCCGCAGACGTTCCGGGCGTACTCCAGCACCGCGTGCTGGAACCCGGCGCAGGTGCCCAGGAAGGGGATGCCGCGTTCGCGGGCGGCCCGGACGGCGGCCAGCGCGCCGGCCTCGCTGCGGTAGGGGCTGCCGGGCAGCAGCCAGACCGCGTCGAAGCCGTCCAGGGCGCCGGGTGCGGCGGCGTCCCCGGTCGGGATCCAGTAGGCGTCCAGGACGAGGTGGTCGTGCTCGGCGAGGGCGGCCAGCAGGCCCGGGATCCGGGCGTGCGAGCGGACGGCGGGGGAGCGGTCGCCGACCAGGGCGATCCGCGGGGTCAGGTAGGTCATGCGGCTATCCTGACCCCGCACCCGAGATCAGCGCCAACGATGATTCCTTAAGTATCGATCAGATCGGTTGATGACCGCCGTGGACCCGCAGCAGCTGCGCACCTTCGTCACCGTCGCCCGCCTCGCCTCCTTCTCGGAGGCGGCGCGGGAGCTCGGCTACACCCAGTCCGCGGTCTCCCAGCAGATCGCCGCGCTGGAGGCGGACCTCGGCACGACACTGCTGTCCCGTCGGCCGGTCGGCCCGACCGCGGCCGGGCGGCGGCTGCTGGAGCACGCCGCACCGCTGCTGGTCCGGCTGGAGGCGGCGCGCGCCGACGTCGCGCGCCTGGCCGGCGCCCCGAGCGCCCGGCTGGTGCTCGGGGCCACCCCGCTGGCGGTCGGGGCGACCCTGGGGCGTGCGCTCGGCGAGGTGCGCCGGGCCCATCCGCTGACGGAGCCGGTGGTCCGGGTCCTCGCCCAGGACGTGCTGCCCGCCCAGGTCGCCACCGGCGAGGTCGACCTCGCCCTGATCGACGGGCTGGCCGCGCCCAGCGACCCGCTGCCGCTGCCCGACGTCGGCCCGCTGCGCACCGTCGCGGTGGCCGAGCGGCCGGTCGCCGTCGCGCTGCCCCTCGGCCACCCGCTGGCCGGCCGCGGCGGCCTCGCGCTCGCCGACCTCTCCGCCGCCCGCTGGCTGGACGCCCCCGACCTCACCCCGACGGCGGCCCGGCTGCGCGCGGCCACGGGCGTCGACGGCTTCCGGCCCGCCACCCGCTACCAGGGCACCGACGTGCACGGACTGCTCGCGCTGGTCGTGGCCGGGCACGGGCTCACCCTGCTGCCCGAACCGGTGCTCGCGGCGGCACCGGGGGTCGGGTACGCGCCGATCGCCGCGCCCCGGCTGGTGCACCGCACCGAACTCGTCCACGGCAGCCTGCCGGAGGGGCCGGCGGCCCTGCTGGCGCGGCTGCTGGCGCGGTCCCGGGCCTGAGCGGCCCGTCGGAGGCGCCGAATTCGGTTGCGCGGGCCGCCGGTGCCGATGACATCATCACGCGATGAATACCAGTACGACGATCATCAGACGAGTGCGGGCCGACGAGTGGCAGCAGCTCAGGGACACCCGCCTGGACGCGCTGCTGGACCCGGTCGCGGCCGTGGCCTTCCTGGAGACCCACGAGCAGGCCGTCGCCAAGCCGGACGAGTTCTGGCGGGACCGCACGACCCGGGCGGCGACGGACCCGCACGTGGCGCAGTTCGTCGCGCAGGCCGAGGACGGGACCTGGCTCGGCTCCATGACCGGAGTGGTCGAGCGGTCCGGGGGGGACGGGGCCCTGGAGGGCGACGTCGTCGAGGTCGACCAGGTGCACGTGGTCGGCGTCTACGTCCGGCCGCGGGCGCGCGGCACCGGGCTGGCGCTCGACCTGATCCGGACCGTCCAGGAGTGGGCGTGGTCGCTCACCGAGCCCCGGGTGGAGCGGGTGCGGCTGTTCGTCCACGAGGACAACCCCCGGGCCGAGGCGATGTACCGCAAGGCCGGCTTCGAGCCGTCCGGGGTGGCGCTGCCGGTGCCCGGCGGCGGGACCGGCCGGGAGGTCGAACTGGCGGTCCTGCGGGGCTGACCGGCCGCCCGGCCCGCGGGCCGGGCCCCGGGAGCGGACCCGAAGGAGCCGCCCGGTCCGTCCGGTCCCCTGTTCCGGACGGGCCGGGCGGCCGTCTGCGGGGCGCCGCGGGCGCCGGCGGCGCCGGCCGTCCGCGGCCTGTCAGGGCCCGTCGGGCGTCAGTGCCCGTCGCAGCCCGGGAGGGCCTCGCACATCGGCGCGGTCATGCCGGTGCCGACGTACTTGTCCTCGGGGGCCTTCCAGGCGTCCTTGGGCTGGGCGCCGGCCTTGGTGGTGGCCCAGACCGCCAGTTCGCTGACCGCACCGCCGTCGCTGACCACGTACTCGTGCAGGGTGACGGTGCTGCCGTCGGCCTGCGGGACGGTCAGGACGGCGGCGAAGTAGGGCGCGTCCGGGGCGCTGTCGACCTTCACGGTGGCGCCGGGCGCGGTCTTGGCGCAGGACTTGAGCGCCTCCGTCAGACGCCCCTCGGCCAGGTTGGTGCTCTGCTTGGCGCCGCTGCTGCGGGTCGGGTCGCCGTGGAACAGCAGGGTCTGCTCGGCCGTCCAGCGGTCCCCGCCGAAGCCGACCGAGGCCCGGGCGGAGGCGGTGCCGGTGAACAGCGGCTCGTCGTCCTTCGCGACCGCGGCGCGGCACAGCTCCATGCCCTTGAACTGGACCTGGCCGGAGAGCTGCTTGGCGTTGGCCGCCAGCGGCGTGTAGTGGTAACTCTCGTCCATCGGGATGCTCTTGGTGTCCATCCAGGCCTTGTCCGGGATGCCCTTGTCGGACCCGCTGGGCTTGTTGGGGTTGACGCTGGGCCCGGTGGTGGCGGCGGGGAGGGCGGGGTTGGCGTCCTGGCTGCCGTTGTCCGGCCCGCAGGCGCTGAGGGCGCCCAGGCAGACGAGGGCTGCGGCGGTGGCGGTGACGACTCTGGTGGTGCGCAACTGACGGTTCCTCGGATGTCCGGTGGCGTGGGCGGGGGTCGGGCGCGCACCGGCCGTGGGCCGCTGGTGCGCGGCGCCGTCCGTCCGTCCCCGCCGCCCGGTCGACCCGTGGTCGCGGGCTTGCGGCATGGCAGCTCCTCCCCTGTGCATGCGGCCGCCTGGCCCCTCGCCCCGCTGTCCGCCCCGTGACTGATGGCCGGTCAGGGTCGATGGTGTGTCGACGGCGGTCGAAACCTATGCCACCGGACCGCCGGTCGCAAAGCCGGGTTCCGGCCGGAGGCCCGGATTCCCTTTGGGACTGGTGGGGCTCATGGGGTGAATGTGACCGGGCTCGGAGGGGTGCGGTGGGCGGGGCGCGGAGGGTTCCAGGGGCGCGCGACCGCCTCCGTGCGCGGGCCGGGGCGGCGCATCCGGGCTGGTGGGGGCGGGTGCGCGGTGCCGTGCGACGGATCCGCGGGCGGCCCCGGTCAGGCGACCCGGCCGCCGATCCCGGAGCGGCCCGCCGGGACGCCGTCGAGGGTGACCACGGTCTGCCGTCCGACGGCCTCGCCGAGCGCACCGGTGATCGCCGCGGTGGCCGCCGCGACCAGACGGGCGGGCGCGTCGGGCACCTGCGGCAGGTGGTAGGCCGCCTCCCGCAGGCTCAGCAGGACCACCGGTGCGACCTCCTCGGTCGGCAGTCCGCCGATGCCCCGGCGGCGCTGGGGGACCCCGATCAGCTCGACCGCGACCAGCGGGCGGACCCGTTCGCCGAAGACGGACGTGACGGCCTCGGTGAGGCCGGCGATGAGGGCCCGCTCGACCTCGGGGTCGAGGGACTCCTCGCGGATGTGCAGGCTCAGGTGCGGCATGGTGGAGCTCCGTTCGGCTCGGTTCGTACCATGGGCTGACGGGTTCGCTTTGCACATAAAACAGCTTTGATGTCAAAGGTAACTGAGGAGGGGTGTGCGATGTCAACGGCCGAAGGGGAATCGCGGAACACGCCGTCGTCGACCGGGGCGGGGCTCGACGACGCGGTGCGGTCGATGCTGCTGCTGATGCCCCGGCTGGTCGGGCGGGCCAAGCGGATCCCCGTCCCCGAGCCGCTGCGCGGCCTCGCACTGGCGCCCCGCCACCTGTCGCTGCTGGCCTGCCTGCTGCTGGACGGACCGATGGGCGTGAACGACCTCGCCGCCCGGCTGGAGGTCGCCCCCACCACGGTCAGCCTGATGGTCGGCGACCTCAGCCGGCAGGGCATCCTCGAACGGCGCGAGGACGAGGCCGACCGCCGGCGCCGCATCGTCGCGATCGCCCCCGCCCGGCTGCCCGCCATCGAGGCCTGGCTCGCCCCGGGGGCCGTCGCCTGGCGCACGGCCCTCGGGCCGCTCGACGCGGCGCAGCGGCGCCTGGTGGTGGACACGCTGCTGGCGTACGAGGCGGCGGTGGGGCGGGAGCGGGACTGACGGCGGCCGGTGCGCCGGGCGGGAGGCCGGTCAGCGGCCGGGAGCCCGGCGGAAGAGCGCGGTGAGGAGGAAGGGGACGCCGAACAGCGTCGATCCGGGGCCCTGGGCGGCCATCGGGCGGATCTCCAGCGGGGTGAACTCGCGGAACAGCGAGCGGAGTTCGTCCGGCGAGTACGCCAGGCCGCCCTCCAGGGCGCCGAGCCGGTAGAGCTCCTCGTCGGTCCGCTCGGAGCCCGTCGCGCCGGCCGCGAAGGCGGTGACGGCGAAGTGCCCGCCCGGTGCCAGCACCCGGTCGAGCAGGGCCAGGTAGCTGACCCGGCGGTGCGGCGGGAGGTGGTGCAGGCAGCCGGAGTCGTAGACCAGGTCGTAGTGGGCGTGGGGGAGCCGGGCCTCGAAGATGCTCGCCCGGTGGAACCGCAGGCCGGTGCCCGCGCCGGCCTCGCGGGCGCGCTCCTCGGCCCAGGTCACGGCGGTGGCGGAGAGGTCGACGGCGTCCACCTCGAAGCCGAGCGAGGCCAGGTGGACGGCGTTGCGGCCGGCGCCGCAGCCGAGGTCGAGCGCCCGGCCGGGGGCGAGCAGGCCGCGGTCCAGGTAGGAGGCCAGGTTCTCGTCCGGTTTCGGCGTGAAGAACGGGCGCTCGGCGGACCGGTCCGCGTAGAACCGGTCCCAGAACGGTTCGGCCGGCGGGAAAAGGCCGTCGAGGAGGGCGAGGACGTCTTCGGTGGTGCGGATCGTACGGTTCATTCCGCCGAGCGTAGGCCGTCCGGCGGGCGGGCGCCCCGGGCGCGAAAGCCGCTGTGCGGTGGGCTGTTGGGGCCGCCGGGGCACGGTTCGGCAGAGGTGTTCCGGGCCCGGGCGGGCGCGTGGCGCCACCCCCGCCCCGGGCCGGGAAAGGGCGTTTTCTCAGGGTGGGGAGAGGCGCCTGGGGGGCGTGCTGGAATTCCGCCGGGAAAAGTGCCGTACGGGATTCGAGGGCCACATGCGAACCGGACAAGTCAACATTTACTTCCCCGGATTTCCTCTGCATAGTGGCGGGTCGAATCGAGAGGGGGCTCTTCCTTGTCGCAGATCCACGACAACGCCGCACAGCAGGTGGAGCTGGAGCGGGTGCAGGTGTCCGTCATCGGCGAGCTGTTCGACGAGCGGCTCGCCGGGGCGCGGGAGCAGCTGGGGCGGGTGCTCGCGTCGGCGGCGGACGGCGCGGGCGAGGTGTACGAGCGGGAGGTGGCGGCCGGGCGGCTGGCGGGCGAGGTGCGCCGGCTGCAGGGCGCCGAGGGCGGGCTGGTCTTCGGCCGGATCGACCTGGCGGACGGGACGGTGCTGCGGATCGGGCGGCTGGGGCTGCAACGGGACGAGGACGAGCTGCCGTTGCTGGTGGACTGGCGGGCGGAGGCGGCACGGGCCTTCTACGAGGCGACGCCGGTCCACCCCCTGGGGCTGCGGCGGCGCCGCCATCTGAGCCTGACGGGCCGCACGGTGGTCGGGGTGAGCGACGAACTGCTGGACGGTTCGGAGCCGGCCGCCGGGGACGTCGTGGGGGACGGCCCGTTGGCGGCGGCGCTGCGGGAGCGGCGGACCGGACGGATGGGGACGGCGGTCGCCACGCTCCAGACCGAGCAGGACGCGATCGTCCGCTCGTCGCACCGCGGGGTGACGGTGGTGCAGGGCGGCCCGGGCACCGGAAAGACGGTGGTGGCGCTGCACCGCGCCGCGTACGTGCTGTACGCGTTCCCGAAGGCGGCCGAGCGCGGTGTGCTGGTGCTGGGTCCGAACGCGCGGTTCCTCGACTACATCTCCCAGGTGCTGCCCTCGCTCGGGGAGAACGACGTCGTCCTGGCGACGTGCGAGGAGCTGGCCGGCGTCGCGCCGGGCGCCGTGGACGGGTTCGGGGCGGCGCGCCTCAAGGGCTGCGTCGAACTGGCCGACGCGCTGGCCGGGTCGGTCCGCTCGCGGCAGGCCCCGGGCGGGGACTTCACCGTCCGGGTCGGGCGGGAGTGGGTCCGCCTGGAGGAGGCGGAGGTCGCCGGGGCGCGGGCGGCGGCGCAGGCGAGCGGCCTCGCCCACAACCGGGCGCGCCGGCTGTTCCTGGAGCTGCTGGTGGACTCCCTGACCGGCGCGCTGGCCCGCGGCACGGTCGAGGCGCTGGAGCGCATCGACGCCGAGGTCGCGCTGCTCACCGGCATCGACCTCGACCGGATGGCGGCCCGGGACCTGCGCAGGCTCGGCGTCGACGACGAACCCGCCACGGGGGCCGACGAGTTCGACGCCGACGCCGTCCGGGCCGCGCTCCTGGACGACGCGTACGTGGACCGGGCCGTCGAGGAGCTCTGGCCGCGGCTCGTGCCGGGCGAGGTCGTCGACGCCCTGCTGGCCGACGCCGACGCACTGGCCGCGCGCCTGCCGCACCTCGGCGACGACGAGCGGGCGTCGCTGCTGCGCACGCCCGGCGCGCCGTGGGCCGATGCCGACGTGCCGCTCCTCGACGAGGCGGCGAGCCTGGTCGACGGGCCGCCCGAGCAGGCCTTCGGGCACGTCGTCGTCGACGAGGCGCAGGAGCTGACGGCGATGCAGTGGCGGATGATTCTGCGCCGGTGCCCGGGCCGGTCGATGACACTGGTCGGCGACTTCGCGCAGGCGGGCCCGGCGGCGACCGCACGGGACTGGCACGAGGCGCTCGCCCCGCACGTCGACCGCCGTTTCGACCTGCGGACGCTGACCGTCAGCTACCGGACCACGCGGGAGATCCTGGCCACCACCGGGGAGTTGCTCGGCCGGATCGCCCCGGGGCAGCCGCCGGTCCGGTCGATCCGGCACGGTGAGGAGCCCCGGTCCGTCGCGGTGGCGCCGGAGCGGCTCGCCGGTGAGCTGGTGCGCGAGCTGCGGGCGCAGGCCGCCGCGCATCCGGGCGAGCTGCTCGGCGTGGTCTGCGCGGACGGCCGGACGGCGGAACTGGCGGCCGCCGGGGTCGAGCGGTACGCCCGGCTGGTCCCGGCGTCGGAGGCGCGCGGCCTGGAGTTCGACGAGGCCGTCGTGGTCGACCCGGACGGGATCGTCGCCGCCCGGCCCGCGGGCGAACGGGACCTGTACGTCGCCCTGACCCGCGCCACCAAGCGGCTGTGCACGGTGACCCTTCGGGAGGCCGGGGCGTAGCGGGGTGCCTCCCGCACGGGAAGTCGGCCCGGCCGGCTTCCCGTGCGGGAGGGGCCGCGGCCGGGGTCGGGGCCGGGATCCGGGGTCCTGGTGGTGGGTGACCCGTCGACGCGAGGACACAAGGTGTCCTAAAGTGAATGACGTGTCTTCCCGGGGCTCCGCGGCGCCGCCGGGCGGGTCGCCGCTGCCCGCGGCCCGCCGGTGCGGGCCGCACCCCGCGCCCCGGCGGACCGCTCCGACCGACGAGCGAAGGAGAACCACGGCGATGGCCGACACGTTCGAGACGGGCAAGACCGACCTGGTGGACCTGGCCCACCAGCGGATGCGGACCGCGATCCCCGACAACGACTGGACGGTGCGCCAGAAGCTGGCCCTGACCTGCCGCATCCTGTTCGACGCCGGCCACGACTCCGGGCTGGCCGGCCAGATCACCGCCCGGGCCGAACGCCCGGGCACCTACTACACCCAGCGCCTGGGCCTGGGCTTCGACGAGATCACCGAGGACAACCTCCTCCTCGTCGACGAGGACCTGCACGTCCTGGAGGGCGACGGGATGGCCAACCCGGCCAACCGGTTCCACAGCTGGGTCTACCGGGCCCGCCCGGACGTCAACTGCATCATCCACACCCACCCGCTGCACGTCTCCGCGCTCTCGATGCTGGAGACCCCGCTGGTCGTCTCGCACATGGACCTGTGCCCGCTCTACGACGACTGCGCCTTCCTGGAGAAGTGGCCCGGCATCCCGGTCGGCAACGAGGAGGGCGAGATCATCTCCGCCGCCCTCGGCGACAAGCGCGCCCTCCTGCTCGCCCACCACGGCCAGCTGGTCGCCACCGGAACCGTCGAGGAGGCGTGCACCCTGGCCCTGCTCTTCGAACGGGCCGCCGAGCTGCAGCTCCTCGCCGGGGCCGCCGGGAAGATCCAGGAGATCCCCGAACCGCTCGCCAAGGAGGCGCACGACTGGATCTCCACCCCCAAGCGCGGCCAGGCGAACTTCGCCTACTTCGCCCGCCGCGCCCTGCGGGCCGGCCACGGCGACGCCCTCGTCACCCGGAAGGACTCCTGAGATGCCCGCGACCACCCTGGAAGGGATCATCGCCTACCCGGTGACCCCGTTCTCCGCGGCCGACGGCGGCCCGGACCTCGACCGGCTCACCGAGCTGATCGACCGGCTGGTCCGCTCCGGCTGCCACGCCGTCGCCCCGCTCGGTTCCACCGGCGAGAGCGCCTACCTCGACGACCAGGAGTGGTACACCGCCGCCGAGGCGTCGGTGGCGGCCGTCGCCGGCCGGGTGCCCACCGTCGTCGGCATCGCCGACCTCACCACCCGCAGCGCCGTCCGCCGCGCCCGGTTCGCCGAACGGGCCGGTGCCGACGTGGTGATGGTGCTGCCGCTCTCCTACTGGCGGCTGGACGAACGCGAGATCACCCGGCACTACACCGAGATCGCCGACGCGATCGGCATCCCCCTGATGATCTACAACAACCCCGCCACCGCCGGGGTCGACCTCCGCCCGGAACTCATGCACCGGCTGGTCGACCAAGTGGAGAACATCACCATGGTCAAGGAGAGCAGCGGCGACATCCAGCGGATGCACCGGCTCACCCAGCTCTCCGACGGCGCCCTGCCGTTCTACAACGGCTCCAACCCGCTCGCCCTGGAGGCGTTCGCGGCCGGCGCGGCCGGCTGGTGCACGGCCGCACCCTGCCTCATCCCCGAGCTCACCCTCGACCTGTACCGGGCGGTGCGCGCCAGCGACCCGGAAACGGCCCGCCGGGTGTTCTACCGGCAGCTGCCGGTGCTGCAGTTCCTGCTCGGCGGGGGTCTGCCGACCACGGTGAAGGCGGGCCTGGCCCTGTGCGGCCTGGACGTCGGCGAGCCCCGGCACCCCTTGCTGCCGCTGGACGGGGCGCGGACGGCGCAGCTGTCCGCGCTGCTGTCCGCGGCGGGAGTCGCCCTGGCGGACGGCGCCGGGCCGAAGGCCTGACAGCGGCGTGGGGCCGCCCTGAAGTCGGGCTCGGGACGGCTTCAGGGCGGCCCCGGGCCCGCCGGGCCCGTCAGGGCAGCGCGGGAACCCGGTCCGCGGGGCCGTCCGGGTCGTCGTGGATGACCACGAGGATCTCGGCCGGCTCCGGCCCGGTGCTCCGGCAGCGGTGGGGCAGCGCCGAGTTGAAGTACACGCTGTCCCCGGGGCCGAGTTCGACGCTCCGCTCGGGGAACTCCAGCACGGCGGTGCCCGCGTGGACGAAGAAGAACTCCTCGCCCGTGTGCGACTTGAACGGCGGGTCCGCCGGTTCGGTCGGCGGGTACATCATGAACGGCACCATCCGCTTGCCGCTGAGCCCGGTCGCGATGCCCTCGTAACGGGAGACGCCGGAGCCCGCCCCGGTGCCGACGGGAGTGCGCTCACCGGCCCGGACGACGGTGACGAGCTCGGGCTCCACCTCGTCCGAGAAGAGCCGGCCGACGTCGACCTTGAGGGCGTGGGCCAGCTTGAGCGCCGTCGAGATCGACGGGTCGCTGATACCGCGCTCGACCTTGGAGAGGTAGCTCTTGGTGACGCCGACCTGCTCGGCGAGTGCCTCCAGGCTGAGCCGGTTCTGCTTCCTCAGCACCCGCAACCTGCCGGCCATGCGCCACCTCTCACCCACGGAATCGTCCCGTCCATTATCGGTCCGGCGTGCGGGGAAGCGCGGTCGCGGTGCCGGTCGGTGCCCGGTGGCCGTCCGGTGGCCGGCCGGGCCGGGGGTCGGGGCGTTCCTGCGGCCCGTCCGACCGGACCCGCAGGAAACGCCCTAGGATCGGCGGATGATCACCGTACCGTCCGGCCGGGTCACCCTCTCCGACCGTCGCACCCGGCGCAGTTGGGCCGTCGACGTCGCCCCGTTCCGGCTGGCGGCCTGTCCGGTGACCCGCGAGCAGTACGAGGGCGCGACCGGCGACCGCCGCCCCGCGCACAGCGTCTCCTGGCTGGACGCCGTCCGCCACTGCAACGAGCTGTCCCGGCGCGAAGGCCTCGCGCCCGCCTACGAGGTGGACGGCGAGGACGTCTCCTGGGACCGCGCCACCGACGGCTACCGGCTGCCCACCGAGGCCGAATGGGAACACGCCTGCCGCGCCGGCACGGACGGCCCGCGCTACGGCCCGCTGGACGACATCGCCTGGTACCGCGGCAACTCGGGCGAGCGCCCGCACGAGGTGGGCGGGCTGCGCCCGAACGCCCACGGGCTGTACGACCTGCTCGGCAACGTCTGGGAGTGGTGCTGGGACCGGTACGACCCCGAGGTGTACGGCGAGTACCGCGTCCTGCGCGGCGGCGGCTGGTTCGACGAGCACTGGAGCTGCCGCGCCTCCGTCCGCCGCCGGAGCCACCCGACGCTGCGGATCGACGACGTGGGATTCCGGCTCGCCCGCTCCATCCACAGCCTGCCGCGCACCGGTCCCCGGCCGCCGCTCGGTTGAGGAACCGTCGAGTCCGCTCGGGCGTTGGCGCCTGCATGAGTGATGAATCAGTGTCCCTGCGCCCGATAGCCGAGGCCGACCTCCCCGTGGTCGAGGGGCTGGTGAACGACCCGGAGATGCTGGGGGAGTTCCAGTGGTACGGCTGGCGCGATCCGCAGCGGTACCGCCGCCGGTGGCTGGAGAGCGGGCTGCTGGAGGAGGGGCAGTGGATGCTCGCGGTCGAGGTCGGGGGCAGGTTCGGCGGTTTCGTCGCCGCCAACCGCAGCGGGGTGCGGCCGTCCGCCCCGTACTGGAGCATCGGCGTGCAGCTGCTGCCGCACGTGCGCGGGCGCGGGATCGGCACCCGGGCCCAACGGCTGCTGGTGGACCACCTGTTCGCGCACTCCCCGGTGATGCGGCTGGAGGCGGACACCGAGGCGGGCAACCTGGCCGAGCAGCGCGTCCTGGAGAAGCTCGGCTTCACCCGGGAGGGCGTGCAGCGCGCGGTGACCTTCCGGGCCGGCGCGTGGCGCGATGTCGTCCGGTACAGCCTGCTGCGCACCGACCCGCGTCCGTAGGGCGTCTAGGCGATCCCGAACCACTCCTCGGCGAGGGCGTCCAGCGTCCGTGCCGCGGGCTTCAACTCCCGCAGGTACCACGGCAGATTGCTGTACACGTGGAGCAGGGTGCATGCCATCAGCAGCCGGGGCTCGAAGCGGCGGCCGTAGGCGTTCAGCAGATGGCCGAGCAGGTGCGGGTCCCCCCGGGTGGTGAAGAGTCCGACGGCGACCAGGTCGTAGGCCGGGTCGCCGATCATCGCGGGCTCGAAGTCGATCAGGCCGGTGAGGCGCCAGCCGTCGGCCGGGTCGGTGAGCAGGTGCTCGCGCATGAACTCGGTGTGCAGCAGGGAGCGCCCGGGTGCGGCGGGGAGCGGGGCGGCGGCGAGGAAGTCCGGGATCTGCTCCAGCCACTCCCGCGCCAGCCCGCGTTCGCGCTGGCGGGCCACCGCGCCCGCGGCCCGGCGGGCCAGGAAGGCCGGCCAGTCGCCGGGGCCGAGGACGTCGGCGAGCGGCTCGGGGTCGAGGGCGTGCAGGGCGGCGAGCGCCTCGCCGCAGCGGCGGGCGATCCGCTCGCGGTCGGGCGGCGGGATGCGCGGCCAGGCCGGGGCGAGGCCCTCGCCGGGCAGACGGGACATCAGGACGTGGCGCCAGCCGTTGACGTACTCGCCGGCCTCGTGGACGGTCGGGGTGGGGATCGGCAGTGCGCCGTCCAGGCGGGTGAGCACGCGCTCCTCGACGATGCCGTCCCGGGCGGAGGCGGCCGGGAACAGCTTGAGCACCAGCGCGTCGCCGACCGCGTAGACCGGCACGGAGCCCTCGGGGAAGCGCTCCAGGGGCAGGCCTCCGACGCCCAGCCGGGCGCAGAGCGCCTCGGCGCCGGGGCGCATCACCGTCTCGTCGGGGACGACCGCGTCCCACTCCTCGTCCGTCAGCACCAAGGGCAGCACGGGCGTACCGTAGGCAGGTGAACGGCCCCGGCGCAAAGGGTTTTCAGTGCCCCTCCGGGCGGGTGCCGCAGGTCTCCATGCCCGACGGGACCGGTTCGGGTCCGCCGTCCGGGTCGCGGGTGAGCAGGTAGCGGGCGCCGGGGCCGGCCTCCCCGGCGCGGTCGGCGGCGTTGTAGAGGGCGCAGCGGGAGAGGGACAGGCAGCCGCAGCCGATGCAGCCGGTGAGCTTGGCCTTGAGCCGTTGGAGTTCGGCGATCTGCTCGTCGATCCGGCTCTGCCAGGACGCGGCGACCCGGTCCCACTCGGTGCCGCTGGGGGCCGGGCGCTCGGGGAGGCGGTCGAGGGCGACCTTCGCCTCGTCCAGGGAGAGGCCCACCCGCTGGGCGGCGCGGATGAAGGCGATCCGGCGCAGCGTGCCGCGGGTGTAGCGGCGCTGGCCGCCGGAGGTGCGGGTGGCCTGGATCAGGTCGAGGCTCTCGTAGTAGCGCAGCGCGGAGGCGGCGAGGCCACTGCGGCGGGCGAGTTGGCCGATGGTGAGCAGGTCGCCGTGGTGCGGGCCGGGGGCCCGGCGGCCGTCGGAGTGGGCGGTCATGGGAACCCACTGTAGCCGCTTGACCTCAAGTCGGCTTTAAGGTGCAGCATCGTGGTCATGACGACGAACGCGACCGCCACGAACGCGACCGGCACCCGATTCGAGGACCTGCCCGCCCTGATGGCGCTGATGACCGGCGCCGAGAAGCACGGCCCGGCCGCCACCTCCACCCTGGACGCGCTCTGGGTGCTGTACGACCGGGTGCTGCGGGTGGCCCCGGAGACCGCAGAGGCCCAGGACCGCGACCGCTTCCTGCTCTCCAAGGGCCACGGCCCGATGGCGTACTACGCCGTACTGGCGGCCAAGGGCTTCCTCGACCCGGCCGTGCTGCCGAGCTTCGGCGGCTACGACTCGCCGCTCGGCCACCACCCGGACCGCACCCTGCTCGCGGGCGTCGAGATCGCCTCCGGCTCGCTGGGACACGGCCTGCCGCTGGCCGTCGGCACCGCGCTCGGGCTGCGGGCGCAGGGCCTGACCGACCCGGCGGTGTGGGTGCTGGTCGGCGACGCGGAGTTCGACGAGGGCTCCAACGCCGAGGCGGTGGCCTTCGCCGGGGCCTACGGGCTGGAGCGGCTGCACGTGGTGGTGATCGACAACTCCTCGGCCACGCACGGCTGGCAGGGCGGCATCGCCCAGCGCTTCGCGGCCGAGGGCTGGTCGACCGCCACGGTGGACGGGCGCGACCACGAGGCGCTGCACCGCGCGTACACCGCGGAGCACCCGGGCCGCCCGCACGTGGTGGTCGCCCGGGTCGAGCCCAAGGAGCAGCACTGAGCACCCGGCGGCAGCCCCGGCCCGCCGACACCACGACCCGCCCCGCCACGACCGATCAGGCCACGACCGATCAGGCCACGACCGATCAGGCCACGACCGATCAGGCCAAGACCGAGCCCCCGAGAGGAACTTCACCGATGGACACCATGCGCGAGCGCTTCGTGGACGTGACCACCCGCCTGCTGGACGAGGACCCCCGGCTGGCCGTGGTGCTCGCCGACATCACCGCGGCCGCCTTCGCCCCGGCACAGCAGCGCCACCCCGACCGGGTGGTCAACGTCGGCATCCGCGAGCAGCTGCTGATCGGCGCGACGGGCGGCCTGGCGCTCACCGGGATGCGTCCGATCGCCCACACCTTCGCCAGCTTCCTGATCGAGCGGCCCTTCGAACAGGTCAAGCTGGACCTCGTCCACCAGGGCGTCGGCGCCGTGCTGGTGAGCGCGGCGGGCTCGTACGACTGGCCGGCCGGCGGCCGCACCCACATGTCCCCGGGCGACGTCGCCCTGCTGGACACCCTGCCGGACTGGACGGTCCACGTCCCCGGCCACCCGGACGAGGCCGAGCGACTGCTGCGCCACGCCTACGCGGACGGCGACCGCAATGTGTACGTCCGGCTCTCGGAGCACCGGAACGCGGCCGCGGTGCCGGTCGAGCCGGGCCGCTTCACCACCGTCCGGTCCGGCTCGCGCGGAGCCGTGCTCGCCGTCGGGCCGATGCTGGACGCGGTGCTCGCGGCCACCGAGGGCCTGGACGTCGCCGTGCTGTACGCGGCGACGGTGCGCCCCTTCGACGCCGCCGGGCTGCGCGCGGCGCTCGGCGACCGGGCGGACGTGGTGCTGGTCGAGCCGTACCTGGCGGGCACCTCCGCGAACGAGGCGCACGCGGCGCTCGCCGACCGCCCGCACCGGGTGCTGGGCCTGGGGGTGCCGCGCGAGGAGCACCGGCACTACGGCTCGATCGCGGAGCACCTGGCCGCCTACGGCCTGGACGCCCCGGCGCTCCGGGAGCGGATCGGCACCTTCCTCCGGTGAGCCCGGCCGCTACGGTGGGCCCGTCGTGCCGGTGAACGTCCGGCCGGGCTGCACGGCGACGACCGCCACCGCGTCCGCCGCCAGCCGCACCGCCGTCCCCTCCAGCTCCGCCGCCCCGAAGGCCGCCACCACCTCGCGCCCGGTGGCCCCGAGCGGCAGCGCGGCCCCGTCCGGCCCGAGGTTGACGGCGATCCGGTACGGCCCCCGGTGCACCACCAGCCGGCCCGCCGCCTCGTCGAAGTCCGCGCGCACCGCGCCGAGGTCGGGGTCGGACAGCTCCGGGCGCTCGCGCCGCAGCCGGATCAACGTCCGGTACCACGTGAGCAGTTCGGCGTGGGGGGCGCGCCGGAGCTCGGTCCAGTCGAGGACCGAGCGCAGCACGGTGGCCGGCTCCTGGGGGTCGGGGACGGCCTCGGCGGCCCAGCCGTGCCCGGTGAACTCCCGGCGCCGGCCCTGCCGGACGGCCTCGGCGAGGTCCGGGTCGGTGTGGTCGGTGAAGTACTGCCAGGGGGTGGCGGCGCCCCACTCCTCGCCCATGAAGATCATCGGGGTGAACGGTGAGGTGAGCACCAGCGCCGCGCCGCAGGCGAGCCGGCCGGGGGAGAGGCTGGTGGAGACGCGGTCCCCCAGCGCCCGGTTGCCGACCTGGTCGTGGGTCTGGAGGTAGCCGAGCAGCCGGTGGCCGTTGCCGGGCGGGGTGAACGGGCGTCCGTGCCGGCGGCCGCGGAACGAGGACCAGGTGCCGTCGTGGAAGAACCCCCGGGTGAGCGTCTTGGCGAGGGCGGCGAGCGGCGCGTGCGCGAAGTCCCCGTAGTAGCCCTGGGACTCGCCGGTGAGCGCGCAGTGCAGGGCGTGGTGGAAGTCGTCGCTCCACTGCGCGGTGAGGCCCTGTCCGCCCGCCTCGGGCGGGGCGGTGGTGGCCGGGGTGTTGAGGTCGGACTCGGCGATCAGGAACAGCGGCCGGTTGGTGGCGACCGCCAACCTCCCCACCTCGGCGGAGAGTTCCTCCAGGAAGTGGACGGCCCGGTCGTCCGCGAGGGCGTGCACGGCGTCCAGCCGCAGCCCGTCGATCCGGTAGTCGCGCAGCCAGGCCAGCGCGCTGCCGATCAGGTAGGCGCGTACCTCGTCCGAGCCGGGCGCGTCCAGGTTGACCGCCGAGCCCCACGGGGTGTGGTGCCGGTCGGTGAAGTACGGGCCGTACGCGGGAAGGTGGTTGCCGGACGGGCCGAGGTGGTTGTGCACCACGTCGAGCACCACCCCGAGGCCCTTGCGGTGGGCGGCGTCCACGAAGCGCTTGAGCCCCTCGGGCCCGCCGTAGGGCTCGTGGACGGCCCAGAGCGAGACCCCGTCGTAGCCCCAGCCGTGCCGGCCGGGGAACGGGCAGACCGGCATCAGCTCGACGAAGTCCACGCCCAACTCGACCAGGTGGTCCAGGCGTTCGGCGGCGGCGTCGAAGGTGCCGCGGGCGGTGAAGGTGCCCACGTGCAGCTCGTACAGCACCGCGCCGGGCAGCGCCCGGCCGCGCCGGCCGGGCCGCGACCAGCGGAACGCGGCGTGGTCCACCGCGCGGCTGGGCCCCTCCGGGCCGTGCGGCTGCCGGGCCGAGCGCGGGTCGGGCAGCGGCGGGCCGTCGTCCAGCCGGAAGGCGTAGTCGCCCGCCGGGGCCTCGCCGGACCACCAGCCGTCCCGGTCCGGGCAGCGGGCCAAGTCGTAGGCGAAGCCGTTGACGTCGACCCGCACGCGGGACGCGGCGTTGGGCGCCCACACCTGGTAGCGCGGCATCAGTGCCTCCTCGTCAGCAGGGCCACCGGCAGGGCCGCCAGCAGCTCCGCCACCGGCACCGTGCCCGCCGGGAGGTCGCGCCCGGTCAGCTCGTCCGTCCAGGGCCCGCCGGCCGGCAGCTCCAGCACGGTGTCGCGCCAGCCGCCCGCCCGCTCCAGCCCGTACGGCAGCCGGGTGACGGCGGTGACCACGTCCTCGCCCCGGGCGAAGGCCAGCAGGTGGTCACCGGCGGGGCCCGCGGCGTGCAGCGGCCGGTACGGGCCGAGCGGGCGGGCGCGGCGCAGGTGCAGCGCGGTGGTGGTGAGGTGCAGCTTCTCCCGGGCGAGGTCGCCGGGGCGCGGCGCGGCCGCGTCGGTGAGCCGCACGGCGAGCGCGCCGAAGTCCACCACGCCCCGGTTGTCCGGGTCGACCAGGGTGTACAGCGGCTCCTCGCTGCCCTGGTAGAGGTCCGGCACGCCCGGCACGGTGAGGTGCAGCAGCGCGGCGGCCAGGGTGTTGGCGCGGGCGTACGGGGCGAGGGCGTGGACGGCGCCCTCGATCCGGGGGAGCAGCCCGGGGTTGGCGTGGACCGCGCGGGCGCGCTGCTCCAGGGCCCGCTCGTAGCGGGGGTCGGGGGTGGTCCAGGAGGTGTGGAGCTTGGCCTCGCGGGCGGATTTGAGCATGGCGGCGACCAGCCGGTCCGGGCCGATCGGCCAGGCGGCGACCAGGGTGTGCCACAGCAGCCAGTCGGCGTCCGGGTCGAAGCCGGGGCCGGCGGCGGTGGACCAGGCGGCGGCCTCGGCGGCCCAGGCGTCCGGCCGCTCGGCGAGCACGGCGAGCCGGGCCCGGGCGTCGGCGCTGCGCTTGGTGTCGTGGGTGGACAGCACCGTCATGCTGTGCGGCCAGGTGCGCTCCAGGTAGCGGCACCAGTCGTGGAAGTCCGCGGGGCGCAGTCCGGGCCGGGCGGGCTCGCCGCCGACCTCGTTGAGGCCGGGCAGGGCGTTCCAGCGGTAGAAGGCGGTGTCCTCGACGCCCTTGGCGGCCACCGCGGCGGCGGTCTGGGCGAAGCGGGTGCAGAACTCGTCCTTGTCGGCGCCCCGGCCCAGCTCGCCGAGGGCGAGTGCGGCCACCAGCCGGTCGGTCGGGTCGGCGGAGCCCTCCAGGGCGGCCCGCAGCTGCTGCGCCGAGGCGGCCGGGACCGCCTCGCCGGGCCGGGCGTACGGCCGGTACGCCGGGTAGCCGGTGAGCAGCCGGCCGAGCGCGGCACGCAGCTGCCCCGGCGAGTGGTCGGCGTGCGCGGGCTCGGCGGCGCCGATCCGCAGCGCGATCCGCACCAGCCGGTCGACCTCGGCGGCGAGTTCGCCGTCCGGCCCGGCCATGTCGGCCCGCCCGCGCCGGGCCTCGGCGACGGCGGGGTGCGGGTCCGCGCAGAGGTCCCGGACCGGGCCGCCGTGCCGGAAGGACTCGTACGCCCCGGCCAGCCGGCAGGCGCCCGCGTGGTCGGTGAGCACGCCGTCGATCCGGCGCAGCGCGTCGTAGCCGGTGGTGCCGGCCACCGGCCAGTCCTCGGGCAGCCGCTCCTCGCCGGTGAGGATCTTCTCGACCACGACGTACGCCCCGCCGGTGGTCCCCGACGCCCCGCCGGTGGCCGCTGCCAGGCGCCGCAGGTAGCCGCGCGGGTCGGCGAGCCCGTCCGGGTGGTCGATCCGGAAGCCGTCCAGGACGCCGTCCGCGTGCAGTCCGAGCAGGACGGCGTGGGTGGCGGCGAACACCTCCGGGTCCTCGGCCCGCAGCGCGATCAGCTCGTTGACGGTGAAGAAGCGCCGGTAGTTGAGCTCGGTGCGGGCCAGGCGCCACCAGGCGAGCCGGTACCACTGGCGGCCGAGCAGCTCGGACAGCGGCAGCTCCTCGGTGCCGGGGCGCAGCGGCAGCTCGTGCTCGTGGTAGCGCAGCACTCCCCCCGCCGGGCGGCCGGGAGGCGCCCCCACGGCGTCCACGGTGAGCTGGTCCAGGACGGCGCCGAGCCGGTCGCCGAGCAGCGGCAGCAGCACCCGGCCGCGCCCGGGGGCGTCGGCGGGGCCGGCCTGGGCGGTCCAGTCGATGTCGAACCAGCGCGCGTACGGCGAGTCGGGACCGTCGCGCAGCACCTGCCACAGTGGCCGGTTGAGCCGTTCGGGGGCGGGCACGGCCATGTGGTTGGGCACCACGTCGGCGATCAGCCGCAGGCCGTGGCGGTGCGCGGCGGCGGCCAGTTCGCGCAGCGCCGGCTCGCCGCCGAGCTGCTCGCTGATCCGGGTGTGGTCGACGGTGTCGTAGCCGTGGGTGGAGCCGGGGACGGCCTCCAGCAGCGGGGACAGGTGCAGGTGGGAGACGCCGAGGGCGGCCAGGTAGGGGACGGCGCCGGTGGCGTCGTGGAGGGTGAAGCCGGGCTGGAGCTGGAGGCGGTACGACGACGAGGGGACGGTGGCGGCCGGGCGGGGCTGCGCGGGCTCGGCGGCGGGGGTCATAGCTCCATAGGTACCCGGGGGAGGCCGCCGCCAAGACCCGCTGCTGGCCCGAACAGGTGACCGCCCCCGGCCGTCCGAAGGGCCCGCGCCGCGTTCGGTGACCGGCCCGGCCGGGCGCCGCGGCACCGCCGGCACGCCCCAGGCGGGGCGCCGCGGCACCGCCGGTACGGACCGGAGCACCTAGGCGGGCCGCTGCAGCACCATCAGGGAGCGGTCGGTGAGCCAGAGGGCGTCCCCGGCCTTGACCCGGGCGCCGGTGCCGGGGGCGGGCAGCCGGGGCCGGGCGGTGTCGACCACGACCTGCCACTCCTGCCCGTGGTCGGCGGGCACGGTGAACTCCAGCGGTTCGGAGTGGGCGTTGAACAGCAGCAGGAAGGAGTCGTCGACGATCCGGCCGCCGCGCCGGTCCGGTTCGGAGATCGCGTAGCCGTTGAGGAAGACGGTCAGCGACTTGGCGTAGCTGGCGCCCCAGTTGCGCTTGGTCATCTCCTCCCCGGTCGGGGTGAACCAGGCGATGTCGGTGAGGTCGTCGAAGCCGCCGGAGGCGGACACCGGCCGCCCGTGGAAGAACCGCCGCCGCCGGAACACCGGGTGGTCGCGGCGCAGCCAGATCATCCCCTGGGTGAACTCCAGCAGCCGCGCCTGCGGCCCGTCGCCCTCGGGCCAGTGCACCCAGGTGAGTTCGTTGTCCTGGCAGTAGGCGTTGTTGTTGCCCAGCTGGGTGCGGCAGAGCTCGTCGCCGTGCGAGAGCATCGGCACGCCCTGGGAGAGCATCAGGGTGGCGATGAAGTTGCGCTGCTGGCGCTCCCGCAGCTCCTCGACGGCCGGGTCGGCGGCGGGGCCCTCGACGCCGCAGTTCCAGGAGCGGTTGAAGGACTCGCCGTCCCGGTTGTCCTCGCCGTTGGCGTCGTTGTGCTTCTCGTTGTACGAGACCAGGTCGCGCAGGGTGAAACCGTCGTGGCAGGTCACGAAGTTGATCGAGGCGATCGGGCGGCGGCCGTCGTCCTGGTAGAGGTCGGCGGAGCCGGTGAGCCGGGAGCCGAACTCGGCGAGGGTGGCGTTCTCGCCGCGCCACAGGTCCCGCACGGTGTCCCGGTACATGCCGTTCCACTCCGTCCACAGCGGGGGGAAGTTGCCCACCTGGTAGCCGCCCTCGCCGAGGTCCCAGGGTTCGGCGATCAGCTTGGCCTGGGAGACCACCGGGTCCTGCTGGACCAGGTCGAAGAAGGAGGACAGCCGGTCCACCTCGTGGAACTGCCGGGCGAGGGTGGCGGCGAGGTCGAAGCGGAAGCCGTCCACGTGCATCTCGGTGACCCAGTAGCGCAGCGAGTCCATGATCAGCTGGAGCACGTGCGGGCTGCGCATCAGCAGGCTGTTGCCGGTGCCGGTGGTGTCCTCGTAGAAGCGCTGGTCGCGGGCGAGGCGGTAGTAGGAGACGTTGTCCAGGCCGCGCAGCGACAGCGTCGGCCCCAGGTGGTTGCCCTCGGCGGTGTGGTTGTAGACGACGTCCAGGATCACCTCGATCCCGGCCGCGTGCAGCGCCTTGACCATGGACTTGAACTCCTGCACCTGCTGGCCGCGGTCGCCGGTGGAGGAGTAGGAGGAGTGCGGGGCGAAGAAGCCGACGGTGTTGTAGCCCCAGTAGTTGGCGAGGCCGAGGTCCCGCAGCCGGTGGTCGCGGACGAACTGGTGCACCGGCATCAGCTCGATCGCGGTGACGCCGAGCTTGGCCAGGTGCTCGATCACCGCCGGGTGGGCCAGGCCCGCGTACGTTCCGCGGATCTCCTCGGGGATGCCCGGGTGCAGCCGGGTCAGGCCCTTGACGTGGGCCTCGTAGATGACGGTGCGGTGGTAGTCGGTGCGCGGCGGCCGGTCGGTGCCCCAGTCGAAGTACGGGTTGATCACCACCGAGTGCATGGTGTGCGGGGCGGAGTCCAGGTCGTTGCGGCGCTCGGGGGCGCCGAAGTGGTAGCCGTAGACCGACTCGTCCCAGTCGATGTGCCCGCTCATCGCTTTGGCGTACGGGTCCAGCAGCAGTTTGGCGCTGTTGTGCCGCTGGCCCAGGCCCGGGTTGTACGGGCCGTGCACGCGGAAGCCGTAGCGCTGGCCGGGCTGGACGCCCGGGAGGTAGGCGTGCCGGACGAAGGCGTCCGTCTCGCGCAGCTCGACGGCCGTCTCGGAGCCGTCCTCGGCGATCAGGCACAGCTCGATCCGGTCGGCGCTCTCGGAGAACACGGCGAAGTTGGTGCCGGCCCCGTCGTAGGTGGCGCCGAGCGGGTAGGGCGTACCGGGCCAGACCTGCATGACTTCTCAACTTCCTTGCTGCCGACGGAAACTGACGTGTGCTCCGACAACGGGACCGGCCGCCTGCCGGGGCCCGGACGCTCTCTTCCCGGCCGGGCGGCCGGGCATGTGCGTGACCGTGCGCCGTGACGCACGGCACAGCCGCCGTGACGCGCGGCACAGGGCATACTCCCCGAGCCCCTCCCCGCGGGCCGGGACATCCGGCCCGGGTTGGGCCGAACGAGCGCCCGTCGGGCATTCGTGTGAAGAGTGCTCCGGTGGTGCGGGAGGGGCCCCGGGCATCCGGCTGCGATCGGCTCGCGGCGGGCAGTACCCTTGATCGTCCGGCCGCCCGGGGCGGGCCGACGGGCTTTCGACGGTCCCCGCGCCCGCGGGGGCCGGCCGCAGCAACCAGATGAGGTGGCGCATGGTGTTCCCCGCCGGCGGCCGCGGTTCCGGGCCCGGCGGCCCCGACCGGGGCGCGACCCGCAGCGAGGCGCCCACGGTGGTCATGCGTCCCACCCTGACCGGCCGGGCCCTGGTGCCCGCCCAGGGCGGCCCGGTCGAGATACCCGCACTGGCCTGGTCGGCCGGCGAATGGGAGGACGCCTACCAGCGGGTCCGGCTGTCCGGCCGCGCCTACGTCTGGCTCAACCTGGTCGAACAGCGGCTGCGCGCCCTGGTCGACGAGGTGCTGCACCCGATCTACGCCCCCGCCCACGGCGAGGACTGGGTCACCGCCGCCGCCGGGCCGGCCGGCGAGGAGTGGGCGCACCGCGCCGGGGCCGTGCGCGAGGTCAGCCGCCGCAAGGGCTACCTCCTCGACCCGGCCGACGACGACCCGCTCGTCTTCCTCACCCTGCCCCAGCTGCGCGAACTGATGGTGCAGCACTGGCCCTGCTTCGAGCCGTACCTGGCCGACCGGCGCGAGATCGAGCTGGCGCTCGACGAGCTGGAGGTGGCCCGGCACGTGGTCTCCCGCAACCGGGTGCTCACCCAGACCGTGCTGGCCCAGACCGAGCGGGCCGCCGCCCGGCTGCTGGCCGTCCTGGACGGGGGCGCCGGCGGGGTGCCCGCCGACGTGGTCGAGTCCCTGGTGGCCGGCCGGTACGCGGACGTCGTCGCCGTGCACGCCGACCGGGTCCGGCTCCAGCGCGACCTCCCCGTCGAGGACCTGCTGGACGGCGCCCGGCGCCTCGACGCCCTCGGCATCGGCCTCGGCATGCTCTGCCAGAACTACACCGGCAAGCGCCTGGTGCGCCTGGCCGGCGAAGGCTGTCGGGTGCGGCTGCTCTTCCTCAACCCGGCGAGCAGCGCGGTGCGCCGCCGCGAACGCGAACTCGGCCTCGGCCGCAGCGAGTTGTCGCGCTCCATCGAAATGAACATCATGCACGTGCGGCGGGTGCGGGCCCGGCTGCGGGACCAGGGCGGCTTCGAGATCCGGGTCTTCGACGAGACCCCGCGCTTCACCGCCTACCTGGTCGAGGGCCCCCGCACGGCCGGCCAGGCGGGCGGCCGCCGGCAGGGCCGCGACCTCGGCGTCATCCAGCCCTACCTGCGCCGCGCCCGCGGCATGGAGTCCCCGGCCCTGGTGCTGCGCGGCGGCGCCGGCCAGCAGCCCGGCGGCACCGAGGCCGGACTGCTGGAGGTCTACCGCGAGGAGTTCGAGGGCGCCTGGGCCGACTCCCGGCCGGTGTCCTGACGAAAACGGCTGGTCGGAGCGGTGACGCGGCTGCCAGACTGCGGGCCGTGAACATCGCCCCCGACTGGAGCCTGCGCCCCGCCGCGCCCGAGGACCTCGAACCCGTCACGGACCTCAAGGCCCAGGTCATGCGCGCCGACCTGGAACGCCTCGGCCGCTGGGACCCGGCCCGCTCCCGGGAGCGGGTGAGGGCGTCCTTCTCGACCAGGTACACCTCCGTCATCCTGGTGGACCGGGCCTTCGCCGGCTGCGTCACCGTCCGCCCCGACGAGCGGGGCGGACGCCACCTGGAGCTGTTCTACCTGGCCCCGCACCTCCAGGGGCGGGGCCTGGGCACCGCCGTGCTGCGCCACCTCCTCGCCGAGGCCGACGCCGCCGGAGAACCGTTCCGCCTCGTCGTCCTCCGCGGCAGCGCCGCCCAGCGACTGTACGAACGCCACGGCTTCACCGTCGTCCACGAGGATCCGGTCGACGTCTTCCTGCACCGCCCCGTCGGCGGGACCGAGGTCCGCGCCGAAGTCCTCGGCGGGGCACGGCGGCTGACGGCATAACGATTCCCCCAAACCACCTGGTCAGGGCCGTGGCCACCGTGGTAGGTGTGGCTGCTGTGAAGATCACGGGGGAGAATGGGGCCGTCCTGCGGCTCGACGACGTACACCGCACCTACGGAACCGGCCCGGAGGCCGTACGGGCGCTCAGGGGGGTGGACGTCGAGTTCGCCCGCGGCGGCTTCACCGCCGTCATGGGCCCCTCCGGCTCCGGCAAGAGCACCCTGCTCCAGTGCTGCGCCGGCCTCGACCGGCCCGACAGCGGCCGGGTCACCCTGGACGGGGCCGACCTCGGCGCACTGGGCGAGACCGAGCTCACCGTGCTGCGCCGCCAGCGGATCGGCTTCGTCTTCCAGGCCTTCAACCTGGTCGGCTCGCTCACCGCCGAACAGAACGTCGGGCTGCCGCTACGGCTGGCCGGCCGCCGCCCCGACCCCGCGCAGGTGCGCGGGGCGCTCGCCCAGGTCGGCCTCGGCGAGCGCGCCGGACACCTGCCCTCCCAGCTCTCCGGCGGCCAGCAGCAGCGCGTCGCGATCGCCCGCGCGCTGATCACCCGGCCGCGCATGCTGTTCGCCGACGAACCGACCGGCGCCCTGGACTCAGCCAGCAGCCGCGACGTCCTCGCCCTGCTGCGCGACCTCGTCGACCAGGAGGGCCAGAGCACCGTCATGGTCACCCACGACCCGGTCGCCGCCGCCTACGCCGACCGCGTGCTCTTCCTCGCCGACGGCCGGATCGTCGACGACCTGCCCCACCCCACCGCCCAGCACGTCGCCGAGCGGATGACCGCCCTGGAGACGGCGGCATGACCTCGATCACCACCCTGCTGCCGGTCGCCACCGCGAGCCTGCGGCGGCGCAAGTCCGCCTTCGCCGGCTCCTACGTCGCCCTCACCCTCGGCGTCCTGCTCGTCGCCACCACCGGCAGCCTGCTCCACGACACCGCCGGCGACGACTCCCCGCTCGGCGCACCCTCCCTGCACAAGGTGCTCCAGTTCACCGCCGCGATGGCCGCCTTCGTCGCCGTCTTCGTCGTCGCCGGGACCTTCGCCTTCGCCCAGCGCCGCCAGGAGATCGCGATGCTGCGCGCCGTCGGCGCCACGCCCCGGCAGATCGTCTGGCTGATCACCGGCGAGGCCGCCGTCGTCGCCCTCGCCGCCGCCGTCAGCGGCTGCCTGCTCTCGCTGCCCGGCGCACCCGCGCTCGCCGCCTGGCTGGTCGCCCGCGGGGCCGCCCCCGACGGATTCACCGCGCACCCCGCCGCCGGGCCGATGCTGCTCGCCGCCGCCGTCGGCCTCCTCGTCGCCCTGCTCGGCGCCGTCACCGCCGCCCTGCGGGCCGGCCGGGTGCGCGCCGTCGAGGCGCTCGGCGACGCCGCCGCCGACCGCGCGGCCATGACCCCGCTGCGCTGGACCTGCGCGCTGCTCGGCCTCACCGCCCTGGCCGGCACCGTCGGCTACTACCTGGCCGCGCCCACCATGACCCCCGCCCCCGGCGACCAGCCCGACGACCCGCAACTCGCCTCCCAGTGGGTGCTCGGCGCCGACCTGCTCGCCATCACCGCGCTCGCCCTGTTCGCACCGGCCGTCGTACCGCCGCTGCTGCGACTGCTCAGCGCCCCGCTCGCCCGGGCCGTCGCCGCCGCCCCGCTGCTCGCCCGGCAGAACGCCCTCACCGCCGTGCGCCGCACCGTCTCCACCGCCACCCCGGCCTTCCTCGCCATCGCGCTCACCGGCACCGTGGTCGGCTCCACCGCCGCCTTCGCCGACGCCATGACCGCCCAGAACCGGGCCCTCGCCGCCGCCGCGTACGTGCTGCGCCCCGGCGGCGCCCCGCTGCCCGCCGACGCCGCCCACCGGCTCACCGCCGCCCGCCCCGGACTGCACGCCACCGCCACCACCGCCACCGTGGTCACCGGCCTCGGCGCCGCCGCCCCCGCCTTCGACGACCACGGCGAGGACTCGCCCGCGAGCGCGCCGTCCGCCGCCACCGTCGTCGACGGCGACCTCGCCACCGCCTGGACACTGCCCGCCGTCGACGGCAGCGCCGCCGACCTGCGCGGCGCCACCCTCGCCGCCTCCACCGACCAGGTCCGCGGCCACGGCTGGAAACTCGGCGACCAGGTCAACCTGCGCCTCGCCGACGGCACCGTCACCAGCCTGCGGCTCGCCCTCGTCTACCGCACCCAGCTCGGCCTGGACGAGGTCCTGCTCAGCGGCGACGCCGTCGCCGGCCACCTGGCGGGCGCCCGTCCCGCCGCCGTCCACCTCGACGCCGAACCGGCCGACCGGCTCGGCGGCACCCTCACCGACGCCCACGACCCCGGGCCCGACCCCGGCGCCCACTACGCCTGGATCGCCACCACCACGATCCTCGGGCCCGCCCTGCTCTACGCGCTGATCGCGATCGTCAACACCATGGTGATGAGCACCGCCGACCGCCGGCGCGACTTCGGCGTGCTGCGGCTGGCCGGGACGGTGCGCCGCCAGGTCACGTCGATGGTCGCGCTGGAGGCCGTCCTGGTCGTCGCCACCGCCGCGCTGCTCGCCCTGGCCGTCACCGCGCTCACCCAGTACGGCACCACCGCCCTGCTCAACCACCGCATCCTGGCCGGCCGGGCCACCGTCGCCCTGCGACTGCCCTGGGCACCGCTCGGCGCCGGCACCGCCCTGTGCCTGCTGCTCGCCGTCGCCTCCAGCGTCCTCCCCAGCCGCCTCGCCCTCGCCACCCCGCCCCGCTAGCCCACCCCGCCCCGCTGGCCCACCCCGCCCCGCTGGCCCACGCCGGCCGCCCCGGTCGCACGCCGCGCCCGCCCCGGTCGCACGCCGCGCCCGCCCCGGTCGGCATGACGGGCTCTCAGCACTCCCACGGGTTCGGCACGGCCGCGCCGGGCGGCTCGACGTCACGGCCGGACGCCCGGCCCGGCGCTCGTCGCGCCGGCCGCGAAACGGTGCGGCATCGGGCCGACGAGGGGGCACGGGCAGGACCGGGGCGCCGCTCGGGGGCGGCCCCTTCGTCCGCGCCCGGGGCCCGGGCGGGCCCGTGACCGGGCTCCCCGCGGGCCGGGTTGTCGGTGGGCCGGGTGATGATAGGGGCTGTTTCGAGAGGCAGGACGGAAGGACACACCTGATGAGCTGGTGGCAGCAGCCACTGGTCGGCTTCGACCTGGAGACCACGGGCACCGACCCGGCCGTGGACCGCATCGTCACGGCCGCGCTCGTGGACACCGTCGGGGCCGCCCGGGTGGGCGCCGCGCACTGGCTGCTCGACCCCGGGGTGCCGATACCCGCCGAGGCGGCGGCGATCCACGGGATCGGGGACGAGGTGGCGCGGAGCAAGGGCAGGCCCGCGAAGGAGGCGGTGGAGGAGATAGCCGCCGCGCTGTGCGAGCGGATCGCCGCCGGGCGGCCGGTGGTGGCGTTCAACGCGCCGTTCGACCTGTCGCTGCTCGACGCCGAGCTGCGCCGGCACGGGCTGGCGACGCTCGCCGAGCGCCTGGGCAGGCCGGTCGGGCCGGTGCTGGACGCGCTGGTGATCGACCGGGCCGTGGACAAGTACCGCAAGGGCTCGCGCACCCTGCAGCGGGTCTGCGAGCTGTACGGGGTGGAGCTGACGGACGCCCACGAGGCGGGCAGCGACGCGCTCGCCGCCGTGCGGGTCGCCGTCGCGCTGGCCGGGCGCTACCCGGCCGAGGTGGGGGCGCTGGAGCCCGCCGAGCTGCACCGCCGGCAGATCGACTGGTACCGGCAGTGGGCCGAGGGCCTCCAGGCCTGGCTGCGCCGCGGCAAGGACCCGCAGGCGGTGGTCGACCCGCGCTGGCCCGCCCGGTGACGGCCGTGCGGCCCGCGCGCCCCGCGGACCTGCCCGGCTTCCTCGCCCTCGCCGCCGAGGTCGAGCACTGGTTCGGCCCGATGGTCGCCGAGCCGGGGTTCCACCGTGCGGTGCGCGGCAGCATCGACGGGGGCCTGGCGACCGTCGCCGAGGACGGCGAGGGGCTGCTCGGCGGCCTGCTGTTCGGCGCCGCGGGCCCGGGGCCGTACCACCTGCACTGGCTGGTGGTGGCCGGGCGCGCCCGGGGCACCGGTGTCGGCCGGGAGCTGGTCGAGGACGTGCTGCGCCGTCATGTCCGGGGCCCGGCCACCGTCGAGGTGGTGACCTTCGGCCCGGACCACCCGGGCGCGGTGGCGAGCGGCGCCCGGGTCTTCTACGAGCGGCTGGGTTTCACCCCGGCCGAGGCCGCCGCCCCGGGCCCGGAGGGCGGCTCCCGGCAGGTCTACCGGCTGCGCGTGCCCTGACGCGGCCCGGACGGCCGCGGTACGGGAGCCGTCCGCGGTACGGGGGCCGGGGAGGTGGGGGAGAACGGGGGGAACGCCCGGAGCGTTCCGGGCGGAGCCGAGGCCCCGACGGCCCTGGCCTACGCGGCCGGGAAGTCGAAGGTGTAGCCCTGGGCGACCAGCCAGGGCAGCAGCTGCTTGAGTGCGGCCACGGTCTGGCTGCGGTCGCCGCCGCCGTCGTGCATCAGGATCACGCCGCCGGGCCTGAGCTGCTTCTGCACGGCCGAGACGATGGCCGGCGTGCCCGGACGCGCCCAGTCGCGCGGGTCGACGGACCAGCCGAGGGAGGACATCCCGAGGCTCGCGGTGATGTGCTCGTTGTCGGCGTTGAAGCCGCCGCCCGGGGCGCGGAACCAGCCGACCCCGGTGCCGGGGCCGCCGGCCTGGACGATCATGTTCCGGGCGTCGGTGATCTCGGCCACGGCCTTGTCGTGCGGGAGCTTGGCGAACGGCTGCGGGTGGTGGACGCTGTGGTCGCAGAGCCGGTGCCCGGCGGCCAGGACGCGCTTGACCATGGCGGGGTTGGCGGCGGCGTTCTGGCCGATCTGGCAGAAGGTGGCCTTGACGTGGTACTGGGCCAGCAGGTCGAGGATCTGGCCGGTGGCCGGGCCGGGGCCGTCGTCGAAGGTGAGCGCCACGGTGCGGCCGCCGGAGGCGGTGGAGCCGATCACGGTGCCCGCGCCGGTGTGCGGGGGCGGCACGGCGGGCGAGGACGGCGCGGCGGTCGGGGTGACCGGTGGGGTCTGGGTGGCCGGAGCGGTGGGTGTGGTGGGCGTGGTGGGAGTGGTCGGCACGGTGGAGACGGGGGAGCCCGTGGCCGCGGTCGGCCTCGGCTTCGCCGGCACCGCCGGTGCGGGGGCGGCCGGTGCGGGGGCGGCCGGGGAGCCCGCGCCCGGTGGCACGGCGTCCGATCCGGGCGCCGGCGCGAGGGTGGTCGCCGCCGTCCCGCCCGGTTCGGTGGCGGCCGGCGTCTGCGTCCCGGACGGCGCCGCCGCGCTCGGCGGCCGGAGTGCCCCGCTGGCGGTCCCGCACGCGGCCAGCCCCAGGGCGGCGGCCACCGCGACGCAGCCCGCGAGCAGCCGGCGCCCGGATCGGGACGGTCGGGTCGGGGCGGAGGGGCGGCGGGCGGTCCGGTGCATGGCGGCGGCTCCTGAGGTGCGAGTGCGGTGCCGATCTCTCGGGTCAGGACGACTGTCCGACAGGACGCCGATCGTACGTTCCGCGGTTGCGGACCGGACCGACCCGCCGTAAGAGTCTTCTCACACTCGCCCCGCTGGCGGCCCCGCCGCTCCACGGGTAACGGGGAGGGCCGTCAGAAGGGGTACCAGCGCACCTCGGTGGCCCCGTCCCGCAGCGAGTCGACCCGGCGCCGGAACTCCTTCAGCGCGGCCGGGTTGCTGGCCGCCTGCTGCGCCACCCAGGAGGCGCTGGCGGTCTCCCGGGCGCCGCGCAGCACCGTGAAGCCGGGCCACTCGCGCACGTCCCAGCCGTACGCCCCGGTGAACGCGCGGTACTCCTCGACGGGCACGCCGTAGCGGTCCTGGCTGAGGGCGAGGACCACCAGGTCGTGCTCGCGCAGGTCGTTCGCCATGAACTCCAGGTCGAGCAGCACCGGCCCGTCCGGGCCGATGTGGAGGTTGCGCGGCAGCGCGTCGCCGTGGATCACCCCGGGGTGCAGCTGCGGGACGAGGTCGGGCAGGGCGGCCGCGAAGGCGTCCCGGCGGTGGCGCAGGAAGGCGACGTCCACCGGGTCCACGTGGCCCTCGGCGGAGGCCAGCCAGCGCTCGACCGGGGCCAGCAGGTCGCGCCGACCGAGGGTGAAGGGCGGCAGCGGCAGCTGGTGCAGGGCGTGCAGCAGCGGGGCGAGGTCGACCGGGCGGGCGGGCCGGACGGCGGGCGCGAGCCGGTGCCAGAAGGTGACCGGGTGGCCGTCGGCCAGCTGCGGCTCGGGCGCCACCGCGTCGTACGGGTGGACCACCGGGACGTCCTGGCCGGCCAGCCAGTGGGCCAGGGCCAGTTCGCGGTGGGCCCGGTCGTACAGCTCGGGGCCGCGGCCGACCTTGGCGACCACGGCCGGGTCGCCGAGGTCGAAGACGGCGTTCTCGCCGAGCGCGAGCAGCGTGGCCCCGTCGGGGGCGGCCAGCCCGGCCGACTCGCAGGCCCGGGCGAGCAGCAGCCGGGCGCGGCCCTCGTCGAAGGGGATCATGACTGGGTTTCCGTTCCGCCGACGTTCATCCGGGGAACCCCGGACGGTGATCATCATGACGCAAGGACGCCGGGCCCCGCGCGCTGCGGAGCCCGGCGTCGGGCGGGTCGGAGGGGGCTCGGACGGGTCTCGGAGGGGTCTCGGACGGGTCGGGGACGCCGGGGCTCCGGGGGTGCCGGGGGAGGCTCAGACCTCGGCCCGGCGGTGGCGCGCCCCCTGCGCCGGGGCGGCCGGCGGCCCGTGCGGGGCCCGGTCGGCGCCGGGCGGCGGGACGGACTCGCCGTGCGAGAGGTCCGGCAGCCAGTTCAGCCAGCGCGGCAGGTACCAGTTGCGCTCGCCGAGCAGGGTCATCACCGAGGGCAGCAGCACCGCGCGGATCACCGTGGCGTCGATCAGCACCGCGACCGCCAGGCCCACGCCCATCTGCTTCATCACCTGCATGGACAGCGAGCCGAAGACCGAGAACACCGCCACCATGATCACCGCGGCGCTGGTGACCACCCCGGCCGTGGAGCGGATGCCGTGGGCGATCGCGTCCCGGGTCGGCAGGCCGCGGTCGTGGCCCTCCTTGATCCGGGAGACCACGAAGACGTGGTAGTCCATCGAGAGCCCGAAGAGGATCACGAAGAGGAACAGCGGCACCCAGGACTCCACCGCGCCGACCCCGGCGGTGCCCAGCAGCGAGGCGCCCGTGCCGTGCTGGAACACCAGCGTCAGCACCCCGTACGCGGCGCCCACCGAGAGCAGGTTGAGCACCACGGCGGTGACGGCGACGACCGGGGAGCGGAACGAGGTGAGCATCAGCAGGAAGGCGAAGACCACCACGAAGCCGAGGACCAGCGGCATCGAGCCGGTCATCTTCCGGTTGAAGTCGTACGAGCCGGCGGTCTGGCCGGTGACCGGGGCCTCGGTGCCGGGCACCGCGAGCACGGTGGCGGGCACCAGGTCCTCGCGCAGGCTCCGCAGGGCTTCGTTGCTGGTGGCGTCGTTGCCGGTGCCGTTGAGCGGGATGTCGACGGTGGCCACGTTCTTGTCGGGGTGCACGGTGACCTCCACCGGGCCGTGCATCCGTCCGCCGGCCAGCGCCCTGGCCCTGAGCTCGGCGATCGCGGCGGTCATCGCGGGGGAGTCGATGTCGGCGGCCCTGATCACCACGGTGGCGGGGGCGGGGCTGCCCGGGAAGGCGGCCTCGATCTTCTGCGAGGCGGCGACCAGGGCGTTGCCCGCGGGCAGCTGCTGCTGGAAGGTCAGCTTGGCGGTGTGCATGGTGAGCAGCGGTGCGGCCACGGCCAGCAGGAAGGCGCCGGCGAGGACGGTGGCGGCCAGCGGGTGGCGCAGCACCGGGGTCAGCACCGCGTTCCAGAACCGTCCGCCGCTCCGGTCCCCGGCGGCCGGGCGGCGCGGCCGGGCGAGGAACGGCACCCGGCCCTTCTCGACCCGGTCGCCGAGCATCGACAGCAGTGCGGGCAGCACGGTGAGCGAGCCGAGCACGGCGGTGATCACGACCACGATGGTGGCGAAGGCCATCGCCTTGAAGGTGGCGATCCCGGTGAGGAACATGCCGGCCATGGCGACCACCACGGTGACGCCGGAGACCAGTACGGCCCGGCCGCTGGTGGCGGCGGCCACGGCCAGCGCGGTGGCGGCGTCGCGCCCGGCGGCCCGCTCCTCGCGCTCGCGGCGCAGGTAGAAGAGGCAGTAGTCGACGCCGACGGCGAGGCCGACCAGCAGCATCACCGAGGAGGCGTCGCCGCTGGTGTGCAGGAACCCGCTGCTGAGGGCGACCAGCCCGGCGGCGGCGACGAAGGCGGTGAGCGCGAGCACCACCGGCAGCACGGCGGCGACCAGCGCGCCGAAGGCGACCAGCAGGATGCCGAGGGCGAGCGGCACGGCCGTCCACTCGGCGCGGGCGAAGTCGTTCGTGAGCTGGTCCTGCATCCACTTGCCGGAGCTGGCGTCGCCGAGCTGGACCACGGTGAGGTCGGGGTGCTGCCGCTGCACGCCGGCCACCGCGTCCAGCACCGGCTGGACGTGGTCCGGCGCCTGCTCGCGGTCGCCCTTGAGCGTCAGCGTCACGAGCGCGGAGTGGCCGTCCGCGGAGACCGCCCGGGTGTCGTACGGCGAGCGGACCTCGGCGGCCTTTCCGGTGCCGTTCACCGCGGCGACCACCTGGCCGACGGCGGCGCGGAACTCCGGGTCGTCGGCGCTGCGGGTGGTGCTCTGGACCAGGACGGTCTCACCCGCCGGGCTCTGCAGCCCGGCCTCGTCGAGGATCCGCGCGGCCCGGGAGACCTGTCCGGGGATCGACTCGGCCTCGGTCACCTTGGTGCTGCCGTGCGCGGTGCCGAGCGCGGCGGCCAGGACGACGAAGAGCAGCCAGCCGAACACGGCGGTCTTGCGGTGCCGGGCGCTCCAGGCGCCCATGGCGGCCGCCGGGCCGAGTCTGGACTTCACGGGCTTCACGGTGGGTCTTCCCCCCTGGGAGAGCGGCGGTGGTCGCCGGACGGGAGCGGCGGCGGCCCTGGGTCGGGGGAGCCGCCGGTCGCGGTGCGCCGGCTGCGGTCCGGCGTCCCGATCGACAGTAGGGAAGCGGGGGTTGACGGGTAATCCGGCTGGCGGGTGGCCCTCTCCTGGTGTTGTCCTCGGGGCCTGGGTGGGGTTTTCCCTACCCCCGGACCCCTAGACCTCCTCCTGGGGGGTAGGGGGTGCGCCTCCACCCTGAGGGGGAGATGGATCCACCCGGAGCACGAGGTCACGAGGGCTGTGGGCGGGGGAAACTGGGCGGGGCCGCTTCGGGGCGGCCTACGGGGGTTGAAGCACACGGGGGCTCCTTGCCGGGCGGCAAGCAAGTGCTCGTAGGATGATGCCCCAGATCCACTTACCTGCCGACCGGCAAGGGAGTGCCCGCCGGGCATTCCCCGAGCCGGTCCTGCCGTCGCCCAGCGTCCCGTCCCCCAAGGGCTGCGGTGAACCATGCCCAGGAGGCATCACGAGCATGTTCCACCGACTAGGACAATTCGTCGTTCGCCGTGCGTGGTGGGTGATCGCCGCATGGGTCGTCGCGATGGTCGCCATCGTCGCGACGGCGCCGAAGATCACCGCACAGACGGACGAGGCGTCGTTCCTCCCCAAGCACTACGAGTCGATCCAGGCCGCCGCGCTCCAGGAACAGGCGTTCCCGGCCAGCTTCACGCCGTCCGCGCTGGCACTCTTCGAGCGCAACGACGGCGGTGCGCTGAACGAGGGCGACAAGGCCGCGATGGCCAAGATCGTCCAGGGCCTCACGGACAAGAAGATCGAGGCGGTCGAGAAGATCATCCCGGTCGGCGAGCAGACCACGTCCAAGGACGGCAAGTACGCGCTCGCGCCGATAGCCATCGACAAGACCAAGCAGCAGGACCCCAAGGCGTTCGGCGACGTCGCCAAGCACCTCCGTGAGGAGGGCAAGGCACTCAGCGCGGGGACCGACGTCAAGTTCCAGCTCGGTGGCGCCGCCGCCCAGTCGCTGGACCAGCAGGACGCCTCCGGCTCGGCCGACGCCCTCATCGGACTGGCGACGATCGTCCTGGTCGCGATCATCGTCGGGATCATCTTCCGCAGCATCCTGGCCGGCCTGCTGCCGCTCCTGGTCTCGCTCGTGGTCGCCATGCCGACCTCCAACGGCCTGATCAACTACGCCACCAAGGCCTTCGGCCTCGAAACCACCCCGATACTCTCGGCGATCCTGATCGTCGTCGTGCTCGGCGTCGGCACCGACTACTTCCTCTTCCTGGCGTTCCGCTACCGCGAGCGGCTGCGGGCCGGTGACGACCGCAAGGAGGCCGTGGCCAACGCGGTCGGGCGGGTCGGCGAGGCGATCGCCTCCGCCGCCGGCGCGGTCACCGTCGCCTTCGCCGTGCTGATCCTCTCCAGCCTGGGCATGTTCAAGGCCCTCGGCCCCGCCCTGGCCATCGCCGTCGTGGTCACCGCCTTCGCCTCGCTCACCCTGGCCCCGGCCCTGCTCGCGGTCATCCCGGCCCGTGCCGTGTTCTGGCCGGGCAAGAAGTGGATGCGGGAGCCGAACGACGCTCGCTTCGCCGCGCTCGGCCGGATGATGCAGAAGCGCCCGGCGGTGGTCGCGCTCGCCTCCGGCGGCGTCCTGCTGGCGCTGTCCGTCGGCGCCCTGGGCTACAACGGCACCTTCGACCTCGCGGGCAGTTCCATGCCGAAGGAGAAGGAGTCGATGGTCGTTCAGGACAAGATGATCAACGGCTTCTCCGCCGGTGCGGCCGACCCGACCCACGTCTTCCTCACCAGCACCAGCGGCGCCAAGCTCGACCCGGGCGCGTTCGACTCCTACGCCGCCAAGCTCGGCGAGGTCTCCGGAGTGGCCCAGGCCGCGCCGAAGCCCCAGCTCAGCGCGGACGGCGTGACGGCCGACTTCACCGTCATGCTGAAGGACAAGCCGGACAGCAACGAGGCGATCGCGACCCTCACCCGGCTCCGGGAGGCCGCGCACGGCCAGGTACCGGCCGGCACCGAGGCGAAGGTCGGCGGCCTGACCGCCATCTACAAGGACATCAACCTCGCGATGACCCACGACTACAAGCTGGTCTTCCCGATCGCGGGTCTGCTGATCCTGCTCATCCTCGGCCTGCAACTGCGCAGCGTCGTCGCCCCCTGGTACCTGATGGCCTCGGTCGGCCTGGGCTTCACCGCCACCCTCGGCGCCACCACGCTGCTCTTCCAGAACCTCGGCGGCGAGGCCGGCCTGATGTTCATGCTGCCGATCCTCATCTACCTCTTCGTGGTGGCGATCGGCACCGACTACAACATCCTGATCATCGCCCGCCTCCGCGAGGAGGCCCGCGAGGGCCGCAACCCGCGTGAGGCCGCGCGCGAGGCGCTGCGCCACGGCGGCCCGACCGTCGCGGCGGCCGGCTTCATCCTGGCGGCGTCCTTCGCGACCTTCATGCTCGCGGGCAACATCTTCATGCTGGAGTTCGGCTTCGCGATGGCCTTCGGCATCATCCTGGCCGCCTTCGTGATGGCGATGTTCTTCACCCCGGCGCTCACCGCGCTGATCGGCAACAAGGCGTGGTGGCCCGGCCACGGCGCCGACCCCGGCCACGGTCACGGCCACGGCGAGGGCCCGGCCCCGCTGCCCGGCGCGCACGGCATGCCGGAGCCGGCCGGCCGGCGCTGACCCGACCGGTCGGCCCTGGTCCGACCGGGTCCGCGAGGACAGGCGGCGTCCCGCTTCGGCGGGGCGCCGCTGCCCCTTTGCCGGAGCCGCCAAACGTGATCTCCGAGGCGGAAAATCCCCGGTCACGCCCGGTTCCACCGTGCTACAGTCGATGCAGTTGCAGTTTTGGTTCCCATGAACGTGGTGTGCGCCTGCTGGTTCCAACCGACAGGCGCATTTGTTTTGTCCGGTGTTTCAGTCTCCGGATGGGGATCGCGGCTACTTGGGGATCCACGAGGTGTGGGTCCCTGATGCCCCAGTTAGAGGAGACGGTTATGGCTACCGGCACCGTGAAGTGGTTCAACAGCGAAAAGGGCTTCGGCTTCATCGAGCAGGATGGCGGCGGCGCCGACGTGTTCGCCCACTACTCGAACATCCAGGCTCAGGGCTTCCGTGAGCTGTTCGAGGGCCAGAAGGTCGAGTTCGACGTCACCCAGGGCCAGAAGGGCCCGCAGGCCGAGAACATCCAGATCATCGGCTGACGTCAGCTCCACGCTGACTCGCGATCATCGCGAAGCGGGGGCCCGCACCGCACGGTGCGGGCCCCCGCTCATGCCGCCGTACGGCCGGGGCGGCACACGCAAATCCTCCGACGGCCGACCAGCCCGCAGCCCGGGCTGCCGACCGACCGACGGAGCTCCCGTGACCACCCCTGCCCGCCCGCCGCGCGACCGCGGCCCCCGCACCACCGACCAGGCCCGCCGCACCGCCGGCGGCGACCGCCCGCGCAAGCCGCGCAACCGCGGCGGCGCCCCCAAGCAGGGCCGCCCCGCCGCCGTGCCCGAGGCCACCGAGTTCACCGTGGTCCAGGGCACCCCGCCCCGGCCCCCGGCGGCCTCCTTCGCCGAGCTGGAACTGCCCAGGGCGATCCTCTCCGCGCTCACCCGCCAGGGCGTCACCGAGCCCTTCCCGATCCAGGCCGCCACGCTGCCCGACTCGATCGCCGGGCGCGACGTGCTCGGCCGCGGCCGCACCGGCTCCGGCAAGACCCTGGCCTTCGGCCTGCCGCTGCTCGCCCGCACCGCCGGGCGCCGTGCCGACGCCCGGCACCCGCTGGCGCTCGTGCTGGTGCCCACCCGCGAGCTGGCGCAGCAGGTCACCGAGGCGCTCACCCCGTACGCCACCGCCGTCAACCTGCGGATCACCACCGTCGTCGGCGGCATGTCGATCAACCGGCAGGCCAACGCGGTGCGCCGCGGCACCGAGGTGCTGGTGGCCACCCCGGGCCGGCTGGACGACCTGATCGGGCGCGGTGACGTCAATCTCTCCGACGTCGCGATCACGGTCCTCGACGAGGCCGACCAGATGGCCGACATGGGCTTCCTGCCGCAGGTCAGCAAGCTGCTGGAGCAGGTCGCCGAGGGCGGGCAGCGGATGCTGTTCTCCGCCACCCTGGACCGCAACGTCGACCGGCTGGTCAAGCGCTTCCTCGCCGACCCGGTGACCCACTCGGTCGACCCCTCGGCCGGCGCGGTCAGCACCATGGACCACCACGTCCTCCAGCTGGAGCAGACCGACAAGGTCTCCGCCACCGCGCACATCGCCTCCCGCGACGGCCGCGTGATCATGTTCGTGCACACCAAGCACGGCGCCGACCGGCTGGCCAAGCAACTGCTCGCCAACGGCGTGAAGGCCGCCGCCCTGCACGGCGGCAAGTCCCAGCCGCAGCGCAACCGGGTCCTGGACCAGTTCCGGGACGGCCACGTCACCGCGCTGATCGCCACCAACGTCGCCGCCCGCGGCATCCACATCGACGGCCTGGACCTGGTCGTCAACGTGGACCCGCCGGTCGACCACAAGGACTACCTGCACCGCGGCGGCCGCACCGCCCGGGCCGGCGAGTCCGGGACGGTCGTCACCCTGGTGCTGCCCGAGCAGCGCCGCGAGGTCAACCGGCTGATGACGGTCGCCGGCATCCGCCCGACCGTCACCAAGATCCGCCCGGGCGACGCCGACCTGGCCCGGATCACCGGCGCCCGCACGCCCAGCGGCGTCGCGGTGACGCTGGCCGTACCGGTCGTCGCGGCCCAGGCCGGGGCCGGCGCCTCGGCCAAGGACGGCGCCGACAAGCCCGCCGGGGCCAAGTCCGGTGCCCCGCGCCGCCGGTCCGGCAAGCGCTCCGCGCTGCCCGCCGACGTCGACATGAACGGCAACCCGCGCCGCCCCCGCCCCAAGCAGCGCATGGGCGCCGCCGCCCAGGGCGACCGCCCGCAGGCGGCCGGCTTCATCGGCCGCTCCTCGGGCCGCGCCAAGCCCGGCAGCGGCTCCAAGTCCGGCTCCAACTACGGCACCGGCCGCCAGCGCCGCAAGACGGACTGACGCCCTTCCGTTCCGACGACGGCCCGGTTCCCCCGGCAGGGGGAGCCGGGCCGTGCGCTGTCCGGCCGGCCCGGCGGCCCGCCCGTGACGTCCCCGCTTCCGCGGCCCGGCCCCTCGACGGCCCGGCCGTGTGGACCCGGCGAAACTGCCGCCCGGGACAACGTCCCTGCCCAGCCCCACCGCACCCGGCAGCTGCCGGTGACCTGCCGGTTGACGGCCGACCGCGCACCCCCGAGTCTTTCACGCGGCCCACACATCCGACGCACCGTCACCGACGGGGCGTGGACGGTGAGTCGACGTGATTCCCCGATTCGGAAGGACGACCCTCCCATGCGCCGAACCTCCGCCCTGCTGACCACCGCCCTGCTCGCCGGGGCCGCCGCCGTGGTGGCACCGGCCACCGCCGCCCAGGCCGCCCCCGCCTGCGCCGCCTACACCTCCGCCTGGAACGCCATCGGCAGCTGTAGCGGCCTCGACCCGATGCAGACCTGGACCGTGACCGCCAACTGCCTCTACTGGAACTCCACCCACACCGTGCAGTTCTCCCGCCCCGCCATCGGAGGCCTGGGGATGGGCGACGGCACCGTGTCCGCCTCCTGCATGATCGGCGACTCCGTGATGTTCCCGCGCGTCGTCCTCGGCGCCGCGCCGCCGGCCGGCCCGACCGGCCAGATCACCGGCTACGTCAACAAGTGCGTCGACGTGCGGGGCGCCAACCTCGGCAACGGCACCGCCGTCCAGATCTACGACTGCAACGGCTCGGTCGCGCAGAAGTGGCGGATCGGCGTCGACGGCACGATCCGCGTGCTCGGCAAGTGCCTGGACGTGTCGGGCGGCAACACCGGCAACGGCACCAAGGTGCAGATCTGGGACTGCAACGGCAGCGGCGCCCAGCAGTGGCAGGCCCGGGCCGACGGCTCGCTGCTCAACCCGCAGTCCGGCCGCTGCCTGGACGACCTCGGCTTCGCCACCGAGAACGGCAACCAGCTCGGCATCTGGGACTGCAACGGCGCCGCCAACCAGAAGTGGAACCTCCCAGTCTGATCGCCGTCCCCGGTCCGCCGCTCCCGGTCCGCCGCCCCTGCGCCGTGCGGGGGCGGCGGACCGCTGTCCGCGCTACACCGGGGCCGGGGCCACCGTCGTTGCCGTTGCCGTTGCCGTTGCCGTTTCCGGGGCCGGCGCCAGCGCGCGCAGCCGCTCCTCGGTGCCGGCGTCGCGCGGCGACATCACGATCAGCTGCAGGCCCTCGGCGGCCAGCAGCACGTGCTGGTCGATCCGCAGCACGCCCACCCGCTCGTGCCGGATCACCTTCTCGGTGCCGGAGCGCTCCGCGACCTGGTGCTCGTCCAGCCAGCGGTCCGCCTCCGGGTACTCGCCGCGGACCTGCCGGATCATCCGGGCCAGCCGGCGCCCCACGGCCGTCGCCTCGCCGCCGCGCTCGGCATAGGCGGAGCGCAGCTGGGCCAGGAAGCGCCGGGCGTGCTCCTCCCAGTGCTCCACCCGGGCCCGGTGCACCGGGTTGCCGAACACCACCCAGGCCAGGTTGCACTCCTGCGGCGGGCGGCCGGTCAGGCCGAACAGCGCGTCCGCGCCCGGGTTCCAGGCCCGGATGTCCCAGTTGGCGTCCATCACGAAGGACGGCGCCGGCCACTGCGCGCGCATCAGCCGCAGCAGCGGGGCCGGCACGTCCCCGGGCGCGGCCACCTCGCCGTCCAGCGGATGCCCGCCGGCCAGCCGGAACAGGTACGCCGTCTCCGCCCGGTCCAGCCGCAGCGTACGGGCGAGGCTCGCCAGCACCTCCGGCGACGGGTGGATGTCCCGCCCCTGCTCCAGCCACGTGTACCAGGTCACCCCCACCCCGGCGAGCAGCGCCAGCTCCTCGCGGCGCAGCCCCGGGGTGCGCCGCCGAACCCCGGGCGCCAGCCCGACGTCCTGCGGCGTCAGCCGCGCGCGACGACTGCGCAGAAAGCTCGACAGTGCCGAGCGGCGCTCCCCGGTGTCGGCCACGTCCCTCACGTCCACCCCGTCCACCCCGTCCCCCGTTCTTCCCGGTAGTCCGACTACCAGTATTCCCACGCACTGCTGCGGGCCGGCCGATCGGGAGAGGCTTGACCGCGTCAACGGACCGCACATGCGAGGGAACGCCGATGAGCCACCGTCAGAACCGTACTGCCCGCCGGGCCCTGGCCGCCGTCGCCGCCGCGGCCGCCCTCCTCGGCACGGCCGGGGCGCTGCCCGCCGCGGCCGCCGCCTGCCCGGCACCCGCCGTGATCCAGGGCCGCGCGCCCGGCCTCGTCCCCGAGTCGGGCGACTGGGACGCCGCCCACCACCGCTTCCTGCTCGGCTCGCTGCGGCACGGCACCGTCTCCGCCGTCGGCACCGACGCCGGCGTGCGCACCCTGGTGGACGACCCCGGCACCCTGATCGAGACCGCCGGCCTGCGGATCGACCCGGTCCACCGCCGCGTCCTGGTCACCAACCTCGACAACGGCATCGGCGAGCGCAGCACCCCCGCCACCCTGGGCAAGGTCGCCGGGATCGGCGCCTACGACCTGGACACCGGCCGACGCCTCTTCTACACCGACCTCGCGGCGGTCGCCGCCGACGGCGCCGACCACCTGGCCAACGACATCGCGATCGGCCCCGACGGCACCGCGTACGTCACCGACTCCTTCGCCCCCGTCGTCTACCGGGTCGCCCCGGACGGCAGCGCCGCCGTCCTGCTGCGCGACCCGCGACTGGCCCCCGCCCCCGGCGCGTACGGCCTCAACGGCATCGTCCACCGGGACGGCCGGCTGATCCTCGGCAAGTGGGACGACGGCACCCTGTGGCAGGTCCCGCTGGGGAACCCGGCCGCGCTGCGGCGCGTCGAGGTGGCCGGCGGGCAGGCGCTGCTCCACCTGGACGGCCTGCTCGGCCGCCCGGACGGCTCGATCGCGGGCGTCACCAACGCCTTCTTCGGCGCGGGACGGGACGCCGAGGTCGAGTTGCGCTCCGAGGACCACTGGCGCACCGCCCGCCTCACCGCCGTCCGCCCCTCGGCCGACCCCACCCCCACCGCGGTGGTCGGCGGCCCGGCCGGCAGCCTCTACCGGCTCGCCGGCGGCCTCGCCGAGGCCAACGCCGGGCACCCGACGGACACCTTCACCCTGCGCCGGGTGTGACCCGGGTGCCGGCGGCCGCGACGGCGTGCGGCCCGTGCGGCGCGCGCCGTCACTGCTCCCGGCCGCCGTCACTCGCCCGAGTGACGGCGGCTTGAGCCGTGCAATGCGTTTGCAACACGCTGCTGCTCGTGCATAGTGAGATCTACTGGACCGAGCGCTCCGAGGAGCACATCGCCAGGCACGGAGTGGATCCGGAGGAGGTCGAGGACGTCGTGTTCTGCCGCCCTCACTGGTTCTCGGGCGGCCGTCAGGGGACGACCCTGTGCCACGGCGTGACGCGGTCCGTGCGGTACCTGTTGGTGGTGTTGGCGCGGAGCGCGGCGGTGCCGTCGGCGTGGTACTGCGCCACGGCCCGCGACATGACAGCCGCCGAGAGGCGCTTGTTCCTCAAACGGACGAGTTGAAGGTGACGGATGACTGACAACGGTGCGGACCTCGAAGCGATCGCCGAGTACTACGAGACGCACGAGCTGAGCGAGGACGAGATCATGAGTGCCGAGCCGGGAGAGCCGGTGGCGGCCGAGTCGGTGATGATCACCACCTCGCTGCGGCTGCCCAAACCGGTGATGGACGAGGTTCGGCGCCGTGCGCGGGAGCGGGGGCTGAAGCCGACGGCGATCATGCGGGAGTGGATCGAGGCCGCCATCGCCGACGTCGACGAGCCGGTGCCGCTCAGCGTGATCACCGCCGCGGTCGCCGAGTACCAGCACCGCAAGGCCTCGTGAGGCTCAGGCGGTGAGGGCCGGGGCCGCCGCTTCGGCGGCCCGCAGGGCCTCGTCGTGGCGCTGCAGGAGGAGGGCCGCCACCTCGGGGGACGGGCCGAGGACCGGGGCCAGCACATCCGCCCCGGCCTCCTCGGCGGCGGCCGCGATGCGGTCGGGGAGCAGGCCCGGAGCCAGCAGGTAGGGGGCGACGGCGGTGTGCTCGGAGCCCGCGGCGCGCAGGGCGGCGAGGGCGTCGGGGACACGCGGGCCCGCGGCGGAGGCGTACGCGACCTCGACGGCGGCCCAGCCCCGGGTGCGGCGCCACTCGGCGGCGACCGCGCGGGTCGCGGCGTCGGCGGCCGGGTCCGAGGAGCCGGCCGCCGCCAGCACGACGCCGGTACGGGCCCGGACGGCGGGCGAGCCGAGCGCCGGAGCGGCCTCGGCGAGGCGGCGGTCCAGGGCGGCGAGCAGCAGGGGCGAGGGGCCCAGCACGTCCGCGACCGGCAGCCGGGAGCCGGCGGCGCGCAGCGCGGCCGGGATGTCGTGCTTGGCGTGGAACGCCCGGTTGAGCAGCAGCGGCACCGCCACCGCGTCCGCCAGCCGCCCGACCACCTGCGGGATCCGCGGCGCGCAGTGGTCCAGATAGGCGGTGGCGACCTCGATGCCGGCCCGCTGCGCCCGCACCTCCTCCACGAGCGCGGCCACCGTCGCGGCGTGGCGCGGGTCGCGGCTGCCGTGGGCGATCAGGAGGAGGGCGGGCATCAGCGGTGCCTCACTTGCTCGTGGTGAGGAGGCCGCGGTTGCGCAGGACGCGGCGTTCGACGGGGGTGAAGACGAGGAGTTCGATGGCGATGCCGACGAAGAGGATGAGGATGATGCCGAGGAGGACGCCGGACATGTCGGAGAATTCGCGCTGGTCCTCCAGGAACCGGCCGAGGCCGCGGCCGAGGTCGGGGGAGGAGGCGACGAGTTCGGCGGCCATCAGGGAGCGCCAGGAGAAGGCCCAGCCCTGTTTGAGGCCGGC